>JAGHTV010000536.1 GCA_018065165.1 Candidatus Sodaliphilus fimicaballi
CCGCATCTCATACAGCCAAACTATGCAAGCATTCAATGCAGCCAAGTTGCTCGGTATTCCCACTCACATGGTTCTTTATCCCGACGAGTGCCACTGGGTAACCAAGCCACAAAACTCAATCGTATGGCAAAACGAATTCTTTGGCTGGATGGACAAGTGGCTCATGCCCGAGAAACAAGCAAAGAAAGAAGAAGCTGTAGCAGAAAAGAAATAAACCCTTTATAATGCGGGGCAGACCCATCAGTCTGCCCCGTTATACATTTATTTGATACCAAGCAATAAACCATTTAATAACTAAACCTTAATTTAAAAATGAGAAAATTGTCATTAATTCTAATGTGCGCTGCTGTTGCACTGCAAGCAAGCGCATGGAAACCAATCTTTGTTGGTCACCGCGGATGCAACAAAGGCGTTGAAAACACAGCAGAAGCTTACCGCAATGGTGTTGACTTCTATCACTACACAGGCCTCGAGTGCGATGTACGCGTCACAAGTGACGGTGAGTATGTAATCAGTCACGATGAGACTACCAACCGCATAGGTGGCAGCTTAACTGTTGCAAATGCAACTCTCGCACAACTTAAAGCCGAGAACTACTCACAAACACGCAGCGGCTCAACCTACACAGGCACAATCTGCACAATGGCTGAATACCTCGACATTTGCGTTGAAAAGGGTGCTTTCCCCGTAATCGAGCTCAAGTGGACTACAGGTATCAACAACAGCGACATGAGCAAGTTTCCTGGTCTTGCAGCACTTATCGAGGAAAAAGGCCTCACAAGTAAGGCAGTCATCCTCACTTCAATGAAAAATTCACTGGAGTATGTCAGAACTAACTACCCCGCTTTGCAATGCCAATTTCTGTGCAATGCCAACTGGGCAACAAACTTTGACTGGATTGTAAAGTGGAAACTTACTCCTAGCATTGAAGCTGGTTGCTTCGACAAATACACAGTTAAGAAATTCCACGACGTAGGTCTTCCTGTAGCAGTGTGGACAGTTGACTCAAAGGCTAACTATCAAGCCTATGGCGAGATGGGTGTAGCAATGTTTACTTGCAACTCACTTGTTCCTGCCGACATGCCCGAACTTGCCGACATCGATTGGGATGCAATCGTTCCTCCCCAGGATGCACTTGAAGTTACAGTTGACACAATCTTTGGCCACACAATGGCAAACAACACTATGCCCGAGAATTTCCCCACTGGTGCATCAGGCAAATATGCAAGCGCACAACAAGGTGCCATCACCAGCACAGGTTTATGCTTTGCCAACAATTACACAACTAGCGAACTCGTGATGATTACCCCCGAGGGTAAAGTAAGCGCAGTTCCTGGCACAACCAGCCATGGCACATGCCTTGACGACGCTGAGAACCTCATTCTGCGCAACGATGGTATCACAAAGACTCCTAACAAACTCGTCGTTTATCCCAAGGCCGACATTAATGCACAGCCCGTTAACATTACATTTGAACTTAGTGAAGCCGGACAAACCAACTTCATTACTGCTTGTGGCGACATCCTCTCGTCTGAAGGCGGCTATGTATTCTTCTTCCAGAATGCATTGTCTTATGTAACAACCCTCTACATCGCCAACGGCGAAGTTCAAGAAATAATCAAGAGTGGTGCAACATCATTTGCAAGTTCAACTGCAGGCATGGTATTCCCCATTGACGGCACTCCCAACAAGTTTATCTATCAAGTGCGCAACCAGGGCTACAACCTTTACAATGGCACCGACAAGGGCAAATATGTAACAGGCTCACTCAATACCACTCAACCTAACAGCAACTCATCGGTAGGTGGTGCCTACTTCGTACTCGAAGGTCATGAGATGTTCCTCTATACTAGCGGCACTAACTACAACGGTGGATTCTCGGTACGCGACATGAGTGCAAATAATGCGGCAGTAGCCAACATTGCACCCCTGGGTACAGGCGGATACACAGCCAACCCCTCATGCGGTTCATTCTTCCGCGTAATTCCCGAAGGCAACAGTTCGGTTCTCGTCTATGACTACACAATGGGTAACGGTTATGCTTGCTACCGCATCTATACCGAGAACTACGATCCCAATACAACTGGCGTTAAGGATGTAACTACTACTGTAACCAAGGTTAGCACATACCCCAACCCCACTAGCGACATGCTGAATGTAAATGCAGGCAAGACCATCAACGAGGTGAATGTTTATGACCTCGCAGGCAAGGTCGTTGCCAAGGTTCAAGGTAACGGAGAAAACGCAGTTAGCGTTGACCTGTCAAGCCTTGCTAAGGGCATTTATGTAGTCAATGTTGACGGCGTAAGCAGTAAGGTTATCAAAAAATAACCAAGAGAGCAAAATTGACACGAAATTTAAGGCAATTTATTTTATTCATTCGATTATATTCAGTAAATTTGCATTGTTATGGCTATTGCTGAAAATATAGCATAGTCAACCATTCGCAAACGAACTGTAGAGTATCGAAATGAAATATTTGAGATTGCCCAATAATGAGACGCATATTCTTCCATTCTATCTTGCAATGGAGGAATATGCGACTCGTATTTTTAGGGAAGACGATCTCTTTTTCATGTGGCAAGTCAACCCCACCGTGATCTTTGGCCGCAATCAAGTGGTACAAAACGAGGTAAATCTTGACTACTGCGATGCTCATGGCATTGAATATTACCGTCGCAAGAGTGGTGGCGGGTGCGTCTATGCCGACATGAGCAACATAATGTTCAGTTACATTACCCGCAGCGACAATGTTACCACAACATTTTCACAGTATACAAGTGCTGTAGTAAAAATGCTCAAGAGTTTAGGGCTTGACGCAAGCGACAACTCACGCAATGACATTATGGTAAATGGTCTCAAGGTGAGCGGCAATGCATTTTACCTCATACCTGGCTACAGCATCGTGCATGGTACAATGCTT
>JAGHTV010000486.1 GCA_018065165.1 Candidatus Sodaliphilus fimicaballi
ACCATGCGATAGGCCATTGCGTCAGGGGTACCCGATGAGAACTCGTTGAACACCTCATCTCGCGACAGTACGAGTGTACGCAGGCTGTCGGTAGCCTCGTGCAGGTCGGCAATGCGTTGTGCTTGCTCTTTGTAGCGAGGATGGGTTATTATGATCATGTCGGGTGTTGCCATTGCATGCAAGTCCTGGTTGGCTACATGCTCGTAGCCTGCTGGGCTACTGTAGTTTGCCTCGGGATTGAATGCGATGTACTCGCGCATTTTGCCTTGTGGTGTTGCAAATGTGAGTGTTGTGCCGTCGAGTTGGCCATTCATCTGCACAGGACTGTGAGGGGTTGTCACATCCCACACCAGCGTGCTGGCACCTGCACCAGCAATTGCCATTGCTGCGTTGGTTTGCCATGTTGCTGGGGTGGCAAAACTCAAGCGTCCGTTATCGAGCTGGAGCGTGCGTTCATAGTTCACTGTGACGCTGTTGAGGCGAGCCAGTGACAGTGTTGCATTGCTATTCTCGAGCTTGATGGTGTAGTTGAGCGACTTGGTGCCACTCAATGTGAATGACTTGGCCATTACTAGGGTATCATAAACTAGGTATGGAGTGCCGACATAGGCAAATTTGTCGCTATTGTCCATGGCCAGGTTAGTGCCGTTGTACTGGAATGAGAACTTGCCGCTACCAGTACTGCTCGTTTGACGCACGGCTGCTGTAGTAAGTACATTGACTTGGGTGCCGTCAACATGTCCCTTAAGGTCAAATGTAAATGACTGCGTGGGATTGTAGGTGAAATCTTCGCCTAGGAACACGCGACCAGATTGCCCGGGGTTGTAGGCGTCTACCTCGTGGAACAGACGCTCGGTGAATGTGGTCACGGGAGTGCTGCTAGTAGTGGTGTTGTCCTTGGCAATCTCGATGTCGCTATAGTCACCGCTGTCGGTCACAAAGTAGTAGGCATAGTTTGAGTAGGTGTTGTAAGACTGGACAAATTGCAGTTTGTCGCCCGCACCCCATGTTACGGGGCCTTGAGCATAAAACAGCAGCTTGCCGCCGGCACGCACTACAGGCACCTGTGGCAGGTCGTCGGGGATGTCGCTTGTGAGCACCTCGCTCACTGGCGCACCGCCCTTGCCAAACACATGCAGTGAACTGGCGTTGCTGAAGCCCCAGTTCTTGGCATCGGCATCGGTGATTTGATATATTCCGCTCTCGCTTATCTTTATCTTAACCCAGTTGCCCTTGGCTAGCTTTGATGAACTTGCATAGTGTGATGATGGGAAAGCCCAAGCTGTTTGTGTAAAGGCCGCCGAGGCCGCAAAAACACATGCAGCCACAACTCGCAGTATGATAGATTTTTTCATGTACATATCGTGTCAAAATATACTATTACCACAAATTAACGCAAATTTATTAAAAATATTGTGTGATACCAACACAAATAATAAAAAAGAGGTTTGCACCCTCAAGTTTTCAGGTTCATGTTGGGTTTCGTCAAAAATTATTTGTAACTTTGCAGTTTAATATTTATAACTAAATATCGGTTCAATGGAAACAAGGTACATATTCGTTACAGGTGGCGTGGTTTCGTCCCTGGGCAAGGGCATTATTTCGTCATCAATAGCACGCCTGCTGCTCTCGCGTGGCTTTAGTGTTACAATCCAGAAGTTTGATCCCTATATCAATATCGATCCAGGCACGCTAAACCCCTATGAGCATGGAGAATGCTATGTAACAGTCGACGGTCACGAGGCCGACCTTGACCTGGGCCACTACGAGCGTTTTACCGACATCAAGACCACTCGTGCCAACAACATCACCACAGGCCGCATCTACCAGAGCGTTATCGACAAGGAACGCCGTGGCGACTACTTGGGAAAGACCGTACAAATCATCCCTCACATCACTGACGAGATTAAGCGCAATGTGAAGTTGCTGGGCAATACCGGCAAGTATGACTTTGTGATCACCGAGATTGGTGGTACAGTGGGCGACATCGAGTCGCTGCCGTTCCTCGAGGCTGTGCGTCAGTTGCGTTGGGAACTTGGCAACAAGTGCGTGTGTGTCCACCTCACTTATGTACCCTACATTCATGCGGCTAAGGAGTTGAAGACCAAGCCCACCCAGCACTCGGTTAAGCAGTTGCAACAGGTGGGTATCCAGCCCGACATCCTCGTGTTGCGCACCGAGCACGACATTCCTGGTCCCATGCGCCTCAAGGTGGCACAATTCTGCAATGTGCGTCCACAAGCCGTTATCCAGAGCATTGATGCGCCCAGCATCTATGAGGTGCCCCTGATGATGCACGAGCAGGGTCTCGACACCACCATCCTTGACCTCACAGGCACCACATGGTTTGGCGAGCCTAACCTTGACGAGTGGAACAACTACCTGCGCATGCTGGGCAACACTACAGGCGAGGTTAAGATTGGCCTTGTGGGCAAGTATGTGGCATTGCAGGATGCTTACAAGTCGATTGACGAAGCCTTGTTCCAGTCATGTACACACAACGGTTGCAAGCTCAAGCTCACTTACATCAACAGCGAGAAGCTCAACGATGGCAATGTCGAGGAGATGCTCTCGCAGCAAGACGGTGTGGTTGTGGCTCCTGGCTTTGGCCAGCGTGGTACCGAGGGCAAGTTTGTTGCCCTTAAGTGGTGCCGTGAGCACGATGTTCCCACATTTGGCATTTGTCTGGGTATGCAGAGCATGGTTATCGAGTTTGCTCGCAATGTGCTGGGATATAGCGATGCCAACAGCACCGAGATGGATCCTCACACTCAATACAATGTCATCGACCTCATGGAAGAACAAAAGAGCATCACCAATATGGGTGGTACCATGCGACTTGGCGCCTATGCATGCCACCTGCAGGCTGGCACAAAAGTTGCTGATGCTTATGGTAAGGTTGACATTGAAGAGCGTCACCGTCATCGCTTCGAGTTTAACGAGCAATTCCGTGCCGACTATGAGCAGGCTGGCATGAAGTGCGTGGGCGAGAATCCCGAGACTCACCTGGTTGAGGTGGTTGAGATGCCCGACAAGCGCTGGTACATAGGTACTCAATACCATCCCGAGTACAGCAGCACTGTGCTTCACCCACATCCGCTGTTTATGGATTTCATTCGCCATGCAATGGCTTATCGCGACGAAAAAAAATAAATTAATAACCATAATAAAAGAAAAAAACAACTTTTACTGACTGAAATGGATAAAAACACGATTACCGGAATGCTGTTGATGTGTGCAGTGATCTTCGGCTTCATGTGGTTCAACGCACCCAGTGAGGCTGAACTCGCCGAGCAGCAACGCATCCAGGACTCTATTGCCAATGCGCAACTCAATGCCGAGAAAGCAACTCAGGCCAATGCCGCTGTTGACCTGCTTACTGCCGACGAACTTTCACAACTCAAGAGTGTACTCGCTTCGCTGGATAGCGACAGCACACAAGCAGCCATCAACACTAATGGTGTGAAACTGTCACTCGCAGGTGGCGAGGTTACAGGTACTATCGACTTGGGCGATGCCAAGGTTGACTTCAAGGAGGTAACTGCCGACTCTACTGCCAATGCAGCCTTGCACAATCGTGCTGTAGCAGCTGTTAAGAGCGCGCTCGAGGTTTATGCCAAGAACGGCTCATTTGCCAACTGCCTCACAGGTACTGACCAAGTTGTCAAGCTGCAAAACGACTCTCTCGCTATTGAGGTAAGCACTAAGGGCGGTACTATCACTCGCGCTTCTCTCAAGGCTTACAAGGCCTACAACGCTCCCTGTGTTGAGGTCTTCACCCCTGGCGAGAACGAGTATAGCTTCATGCTCAGCAACAATACACAGCGTTTCGATACTCGCAACTTCTACTTCACTCCCAAGCAACTCAACGACAGCACACTGCTCATGCAACTCGACCTGGGTAACGGCTCAAAGTGGGGCCTCAAGTACACACTGGTTCCTGGCAGCTACATGGTGCGCATGGAGATGGTTCAAGAGGGTATGAACAAGATCATTCCTCTCAACATCAACACTGTTGACCTCAACTGGCACCAGAAGATGGCTCGCCACGAAGAGGGTAAGATGTTTGAGGAACGCAATAGTGCTATCTATTATAAGTATTGGGGCGAGGACGGTGATGTTGAGTACACCAAGGAGAATGGCAACGACGAGCAAGACATCAAGGACAAGCTCAAGTGGATCTCAACCAAGAACCAGTTCTTCAGTGCAGTTCTCATTACCGACAGCTGCTTTACTGGTGCTCAGCTCGTGAGCAAGGAGATAGGCAAGGACGAGGCCGACTATGCCAAGTACCTCAAGGATATGACTATCCACACTGTTATTCCTTATGCTAGCGACAAGGCTCAACCTGCGTCGTTCTACTTCTATCTGGGCCCCAACCGCTATCCCACACTCAGCGACTATGACAAGTATTCACCCAAAGAGGACCTGAAGCTCACACGCCTCATTCCTCTGGGCTGGAAGCTCTTCCGCTGGATTAATACAGGTATCATCATTCCCGTATTCACATGGCTGGGCAAGTTCATCAGTGGTTATGGTATCATCATCCTCATTCTCACCATCCTCATCAAGCTTGTATTGTCACCGCTCACATTCAAGAGCTATATGTCACAGGCTAAGATGCGCGTGCTTGCTCCTGAAATCGCAGCAATCAACGAGAAGTATCCTGGCGATGAGAACGCTCTCAAGCGTCAGCAAAAGACTATGGAACTTTACAGCATGGCTGGTGCAAGCCCCTTTGGCGGCTGTCTGCCCATGATGCTGCAGATGCCCATCCTCATTGCCATGTTCACATTCTTCCCCTCATGCATTGAACTGCGTGGTGAGTCGTTCCTGTGGGCTGCCGACCTCTCGGCTCCCGATAAGATTTTCAGCTGGACTACTCAAATTCCTCTGATTTCGTCTTACTTTGGTAACCACATCAGCCTCTTCTGCTTGCTCATGACCGTGACCAACATTGGTTACACTTACCTCACAATGCAGTCACAGAGCCAGCAAAACGCTATGCCCGGTATGAAGTGGATGATGTACCTCATGCCTCTTATGTTCCTGGTATTCTTCAACAACTACGCATCAGGCTTGAGCTACTACTACTTCATCTCACTGCTCATCACCATTGCTCAAACTTACAGCTGCCGCCTCTTCGTCAACGAGGAGAAGGTTCGCGCCAAGATTGCCGAGAATAAGGCTAAACCCCGCAAGAAGAGCGGTTTCATGGCCCGTCTCGAGGAAGCACAGCGTCAGCAGCAACAAGCACTCAAGGAGCAGCAAAAGCGTAACGGCAAGCGTCGTAATTAAGAAATTTAATTCACACATCCTAAAGAAAGGAGAAAATTATGATAACATACAATTGTCCCAAGTGCGGCAAGACTTTCACCACACAGACCGAGGTGCAAAGCGTAAAATGTCCTTACTGTGGTGAGGTGTTCCAGACTGTCTATGGTCAGCAACCCGCTCAGGGTGCTCCCAATCAGGCTCCTTATGGTGCTCAACGCCCCATCGGTGTCTTTGACGAGGGACCCTCGGGCAAGAGTCGTGGTGTAGCAGCACTGCTGGTATTCTTCCTGGGTGGCTTTGGTGCTCACTACTTCTACCTGGGTAAGGCTGCAGGTGGAATCATTTGCTTCCTGCTTACTATGATTACTTGTGGCTTATGGGGAATTATCTTGCTCATCCAGACATTCTTGTTCTTTACAATGTCGCAAGAGGACTTCGAACGCAAGTTTGTTTATTCAACATCGACATTCCCCTTATTCTAACTGATGGCGGGACGTGCACACTATAGTAGCTCGCGCCCCGATACCATCAAGTGGTTCTTGATATTGGGTGCATTGGTGGCAGTTGGCCTGTTGGGCTATTTGTCACTAAGGCACTCTCATTTTTTCCATAAAGATGTGTTCTTGGGCGAGCGTTATCCCATCAGGGGTATCGACGTGTCAAAGCACAATGGCGTGATCGACTATAATAAGGTTGCCGATGCAGGTTACAGTTTTGTCTTTGTCAAGGCTACCGAGGGCGCAACTTTTGTCGATTCCAATTTCTATACCAATTGTCGCAAGGCGTCTGATGCTGGTCTCATTGTGGGAGCATACCACTTCTTCCGCAGCAATCGTGAGGGCGATGTCCAGGCCCACAATTTCATCAAGGCCATAAAGCGTGTCGAACTCGACATGCCCCTTGTGGTCGATGTTGAGGATTGGGGCAATTACAACATTGTGAGCGAGGCCGAGTTCAATAGTCGCCTGCGTGCTATGGTTAAGACCCTTAAGCAAGAGGGCTACAAGGTGATGATATACACCAATGGCGATGGCTACAGGAAGTATTACAAGCCCAACTTTGAGGGTGAGTACTTGTGGCTGTGCAAGCTCAGCGACCCCGACTCGGTAACTACCGCAGGTCACAAGTTCCAACAATTCAGTCACTGGGGTAGGGTGGCAGGCATTAAGGGCGATGTCGACCTGAATGTGTTTATGGGTTCTGAGCGCGAGTGGGACAAGTGGCTCGACAAGGTCAATGAATAAAACAGCTTTATTGCCATGATAAAAAGACATAATAGCTTACACAAGGTTCTTATAGCGATGCTCCTTGTCATTGCTGGTACAATGGCTTCTCATGCTGCCGTTTACACTTGGAGCAAGTACAACCTCACCTTTGAGACTCCTGAGGGCGGATTTGTTACTTACAGCAGCAATACTCGCTTCGAGATTCAGTGGGACGATATGGTTGTCACCATTCAACTCTATAGCAAGGACAAGAGCGACGACGAGTCGATTAAGAACAACCTCACGCGCAAGGCGATGAGCTACAATATGTATGACACATCGATCGACAAGATGAAGGTGAAGGGTTTCAAGGCTCCTTACCTTGAGGGTACCATGCCCGATGGCAGCCGTGCCATCATCGCCGATTTGATTTCCAAGAAGCAGGACCTCATTGTTGAAGTTACCGTCAACTACCTGTTTGGCAATCGCGAGATGGTTGACGATCTTATCAAGAGCTTTGCCGAGGGTAAACCGCAAGAGGTGAAGTCTCAAGACAAGAAGCATAAGCAAAAGGTGCAGTCCAAGGAAGATGCCGACAAGCAAGACAAAGAAATAGAAAAACAGTCTAAGCACGCCAGTAAGCGCACCTATGACGCATAACTATAAATAGGGAAGGACATTGCATGATGAAACGTAATATTGCACTTAACATACTTGTTGCCTGTGTGTCGCTCATTGCGGTGGCACAGCAACCCGAGCCTGACGAGCAGCCTGACTATATGTTTGCTCCGCTCATCTTTGAGCAGCACCACCTTGCCGACTCACTCTCACTGCCGGCAACTGCCCTTAAGGCACCTTACGAGCTCAATGCTCACGACCAGTGGCTGCGTGATGCTCAACATCGCTCTATGCGCACTAGCAATGTGCGTTACAACACCATTATCAACAATCCCTCGGTGGTTCGTTACAATGTGAATACATTGCCCGAGCCCCCCAAGGAATATGCTCTCAAGAGCAATCCTAAGAAGGCTCTGCTCACTGTTGCTCCGCCCACAGTAGTCAACCCTGTTGAAGACAATGTGATAACTAACGAGGAGGTAAAATTGCGTAACTGGCTGCACACGTTCAATGGTTCGCTGCACTTCACCCAGGCCTACATCAGTGGCAACTGGTATCAGGGTGGTGAGAATAACCTCAATGTGCTGGGTGATATCGAGTGGAAGTGCAATCTAAATCAGGATGTTCACCCCAACTGGCTGTTCAACAACACAATGCACTACAAGCTAGGCGTCTCTACTGCTCATGGCGACTCACTTCGTACCTATATGATTAACGAAGACAACTTCTTGTGGACTACTCAGCTTGGTTACAAGGCTGTCAAGAAGTGGTACTATAGTGCTACAGTCAACTTCAAGACTCAGTTCTTCAACACCTACAAGACTAACACGATGACGATGAAGGCAGCCTTGCTCTCGCCTGGCGAACTCAATGTGGCGCTTGGTATGACTTATACCTATAAGAGCAAGCATGGCGACCGCACCGTTAACCTTGCAATCGCGCCTGCCAGTTACAATATGAACATTTGTCGCGACATCGTTAATTTGAATCCTACATCGTTTGGTATCGATGCCGGTCATCACACCAAGCACAACATAGGTAGCACCATCGAGGCAAAGACTACTATCCAGTTTAACCCCAACATAAGCTGGTCGTCGCGCCTCTATGCATTCTCTAACTATAAGTATGTGCAGGGCGACTGGGAGAACACATTCTCTTTCAGCATCACTCGTCACCTCAATACCCAGATATATGCCCACCTGCGCTACGACAAGTCGCGTGCTCGCGACGATGCTTGGCAATACTGGCAGTTTAAGGAGATATTGAGCTTCGGCCTTACTTACCGTTTCGCTACCAACTAATCCTGGTTCGTGAATATGCGTCGTGCCTTGTTCATATTGCTTGCCACCTTGTGCGTGCACAGCGCAATGGCTGTTATGGTATTTCCCAGTACGGGGATCTTCTATCCTGACATTGACGAGGACTCGATGCGCGTGAAACTCTCGCAAATGGACTTGCAGCCCATTGAAGGAATATGGTATTACCCAGCCGAAGATTTGACAGTGGCTATTGTGCGAATGCCGAGCGACCGTTTTTTCTCCCCACAGCACCCACCTTACCAAATTGTGCTATTGTCGAGTCCCGACATCAATGTGTTGCCTGGTACCGAGATCGGATTTATCGTTGCTGGTGCCCTTGACGAGGAGTTTGACTTGTATATGTTCACCGAGTGTGACGATGAGGGTAATGTGAGCAAACCTAAAATGTGCTATGCCAAGATGACAAAGGATGCATATACAATCACATTTGTGCGGCCCAAGAAGGGGGTAGATGTACGCATCAATTTTGCCCGTTTCCTGCCCAGCATTTTCAAGGGAGTATCGATTGTTCCTAAAAAGAAAGAGAAGAAAGTGGCCGAGGGGTTTCGCAAGGTATATCCTGCCGATGGCAATGGCAACCCATTTGACAAAGTAAGATATCTGTAATGAGAACGATACTAGCAATTCTGGCAGTCGCCATCCTGTTCCTGCCTTTACAGGCACGCACACGCACCACTCACAGTCGCCTCTCAACAGGCTCAGTCGCCGTTGAGGTACTGCCTGCATCGGTGACCGACTCGCTGTCTGCGGGCATTAGTCCCAATGCCGTGTCGTTGCGTGGATTCAACAAGCGAGCTAGCGACAGCAAGGAATCGTTCTTCATCACCAACAACCTTCAGCACCGCATCTCGGCAGTGCGTTTGCTCTTGCGATACACTACCGTCAGCGGCGAGATGCTCCACGAGCGCACAGTGACAATCCCCGTCACTCTCAATGCTGGCGACACACAGTTGGTGTCAATCAAGTCATTTGACATCCAGCGCCTGTTCTACTACTACGCCGGTCCCAAGCCCCGCAAGAGCGCCACACCCTTCAAGGTAGCCTATCGTCTCCTTGGCTACGACATCCCCGTAGGGTATTAACATTCCGTTTATGGATTAACAGTCTAAATGCTAAGAAAAAGTTTTACATACTCAATAAAAAGAAATAAAAATGTGTAGATTCAAGGATACAAATTTAGGCATCAAAAAACTCGATTTCAGTGAGAAGCGAGGAATGATGG
>JAGHTV010000439.1 GCA_018065165.1 Candidatus Sodaliphilus fimicaballi
GTAGAGAGCTGATATTTCCAATATGGATGACCCGGCTTCTTCTCCTCCTTTTTTACCCACAATGCCACCCTTAATTTAGAATATGCCACATTTGTGATAAAAAATTGCGACATTTGGGTTATATTACCTAATATATAAATAGTAATTTTGTATCGGACGAAAATTCACTAAATCAAAATATAGACTATGAAATTATTAAAACTTGCTTTTGCGGCTTTGATAGCACTGTCAGCGACAAGTGCTTCGGCTGCGACATGGCAGATGAAGCAAGCTCCAGCTATGACAAAGTGGAGCGAGAGCATCAATCCCGAGAAGGTATTCCCTGAATACCCCCGTCCTCAAATGGAACGCTCAAGTTGGATCAACCTCAACGGTGTGTGGGACCTGCGTAAGGGTCAACTCGATGAGGTGTTCTCAACATCGTTTACTTATGACAAGGCCATCCTTGTTCCTTTCCCCATCGAGAGCGCTCTATCAGGCATAATGGAGAAGAACAACGAGCAGTGCTGGTGGTATCATCGCAAGTTTACATTGCCCGCTAACCATAAGGACAATCGCTGGTTGCTCAACTTTGGTGCTGTTGACTGGCGTTGCTCAGTTTTTGTTAACGGCAAGAACGTGGGCGACCACGAGGGTGGTTATGACCCCTTCACATTTGACATCACCGATGCTCTGGTAAGTGGCACCGAGCAAGACATCGTAGTATTTGTCTATGACAACACTGGTAACGAAGGTCAGCCCACCGGCAAGCAGAGCAAGAATCCCTCTATCTGCTGGTACACAGCAAGTAGTGGTATATGGCAAACCGTATGGTTGGAGCCCGTGTCTAAGGACGCTTACATCAAGTCGTTCAATATGGAGCCCACACTTGACCGCAGCTGGCTCAACATTAAGCTCTACTCTAACGACGCCGACGCAACCTACACCGTAACCGTTAAGGACAAGGAAGGTAACGTAGCTGGTACACTGGCTGGCTGCAAGCCCGGTGCTGTATCACGCGTCACTATCGCCAACGTTCACCCCTGGTCGCCCGAGGATCCTTATCTCTACGACGTGCTTATCACTCTGGAGAAGAACGGCAAGGTTACCGACGAGGTTAAGAGCTACTGCGGTATGCGTCGCATCGAGGTTAAGAAGGATGCCAACAACATTCCTCGCATCTACCTCAATGGCAAGCAAATCTTCGAACTTGGTCCCCTGGATCAAGGTTTCTGGCCCGACGGCCTTCACACTGCTCCCTGCGACGAGGCTTTGCTCTTCGACATCAAGGCTATGAAGGACCTGGGTTGCAACATGATACGTAAGCACATCAAGGTTGAGCCCGACCGCTGGTACTACTATTGCGACCGCGAGGGTATGCTCGTATGGCAAGATATGCCCAGTGGCAACGTGGTTAAGGGCTACGAGTCACAAGCTAAGGCCAACATGGAGCGCGAGTGGTGCAACATCGTCGACGCTATCAAGAACCACCCCTCTATCGTACACTGGATTGTATTTAACGAGGGTTGGGGTCAGTTTGACACTGACCGCATGACCAACATCATCGACCAGCACGTCAACATACTGTCACCCTCTCGCTACGGCAAGGCTTCACTCATATGCTGCGCCAGCGGTTGGACCGACAGCGAGATTGGCAACATCATCGATACTCACAGCTATCCTCACCCCGGATGCCCCCACAACGCTAACCGCGCTGCTGTGTGCGGCGAGTATGGTGGTATCACACTGCACGTTCCCGGCCACATCTGGCCTGGTGGCGACTTCCAGTACACAGTGGTTGAGAGTCCCGAGGACTTCACAACTTACTTCCGTGGTCTGGGCGACGAAATCAAGGACCTCTACACAATGGGTCTTAACGCAGCTGTTTACACTCAGCTGAGCGATGTTGAGATTGAGAAGAACGGTTTCTACACCTACGACCGTCGCATTCTCAAGCCTGCCGACGCTTATGGCAAGCTGCGCCAGAGCATCCTCGACTGCATCGACCTGCCCAACACTTCACACATCTCTAAGACTATCCTTTCTACCGCTCAAAATCACCAGTACAAGTGGCGCTACATCACCGAGGAAGCTCCTCGCCAGTGGTACAGCAAGACATTTGACGACAGTCAGTGGAAGGAAGGCCTTGGCGCTCTGGGTCATGGCATGAACGAGTACAAAGAGCTCGTACACACCGACTGGAACACCAACCAAGTGTACATGCGCCGCTGGTTCTACCTGGGCGACATCACTCAAGAGAACATCAACAAGCTGCGCTTCAAACTCTTCCACGACGACGATGTTGACCTCTACATCAATGGCGTATGGGCTGGCTCACACGCAGGCTGCACATTCTCTTACTGGTATATGGACATCAACAAGGAGGCTCTCGCTACCCTGAAGCCCAACAGCTGGAACCTTATCGCCCTGGCTGGTAAGCAAGGATCTGGCCAGCAAATCATGGACGTAGGTCTCGTGGCTATTACCGACGAGGACTTTGAGTACACCGAGAACTACGACGACCTCGCTAACCCCGAGCGCAAGCCCACTCCCCAACCCGGCACCGCAACTGCTCCCAAGTTCCAGCGTGCCGAGAAGCCCGTTCCCGCCGAGCTCGCTCAGCGCGGTGGCAAGAACACTGTAGTTACCGGTGAGTTCTTCCACTCACAGGAACGCAACAACGTGGCTTGGGGCGATGTTGACAACGACGGTAACCTCGACGTGGTTTACTCGGCTTGGAACGAGCACATGGCAGGCAACGCTGGTAAAGTATCTTTACTCTACAAGAACGACGGCACCGGCAACTTCACTCGCAACACCAATGTGTTTGACCCCGTATATTATGGATGTCCCGCATTCATCGACTACGACAACGACGGCAACATGGACCTCTTCTACCCCGGTCTTAGCGATAAGAACTATGACCAGCTCGAAGAAGTGGTTGCACACCTCTATCACAATAATGGCGACGGCACTTACACCGACGTTAACGAGAGTCAAGCCTTTGGCATTGCTCCCATCTACAACGCTACCGATGGTGGCCGCTCACGCGAGTGGGTTGCAACAGGCGACTACGACCGCGACGGCTATACCGACATCGTGGTTACAGGCCGTGAGGACTATGTGAAGCCCGACGGCTACGGCGTTGACCGCCTCATGAGCGACCATCGCGTCACTTACCTGTACCACAACGAGGCAGGCAAGGGATTCAAGAAGGTTGAGCTGCCCGTTAATGGTAAGGATAAGTTCCACGGACTGGCTCGCGGCTCGGTTCACATGGCCGATATGGACAACGACGGCTTGCTCGACATCGTGAGTGCTGGCTACGAGGCCAACGAGGGCGCCATGTATGTTTACTGGAACAATGGCGACGGCACATTCAGCCAGTCACCCCAATACTTCCGCGGATCTTACGACGGTGCTTGTGTTCCCGCCGACCTCGACAGCGACGGCTACAAGGATATCCTCGTAACAGGTTTCTCAAGCAACAAGGGTAGCACTGCAAAGTCAGTGTTTATCTATCGCAACAACGGCGATCGCACATTTGCCATGCTAAACGACGCAGAGTGTGGATTTGAGGGCGTTGACGGTTCAACTCCCGATGTTGCCGACGTAAACAACGACGGTCTGGCCGACATCCTCATTGGCGGTCACGGTCAGGAGCACGAAATCACTACTTGGCTCTACCTCAACAAGGGTCAAATGTCATTTGAGCCCGTAGGCGCTTACTACAGCGACCCCTTCGGCAAGCAATGGTCATTTGCTCGCATTAGCCACGGCAACAACCACCTCATTGACGTTGACAACGATGGCTACCTCGATGCATGGAACATGGGTTGGGCACAAAGTAGCGTGTGTGCAAGCGGTTGCCCAACAATACTCTATCGCAACGTATCAAGCACACTGGGCATCGCTGCCAACACCGTTCCCACCGTTCCCACAGGCCTCGCTGTAAAGTACGACAAGGCTACACAGAAGGTCACCTTCACATGGAACGCTTCAACCGACGACCTTACACCCGCTGCTGCACTGCGCTACAATGTATATCTGCGTAAGAAAGGCGATAGCAATGTGTTCATGACAGTTCCTGCCAATGTAACCACCGGCAAACTGTGCGTAGGCGACATCTCAGGCGAAATTGCAACCACAAGCTACACCATGTCACTGCCTCTTGACAACGCCGACTATGAGTGGGGCGTACAGGCAATTGACAACGGAAAGATGGCAAGCAAGTGGGCAACAGGCACATTCAACCTCACAACATCGGGTGTATCAAAAAAAGAAATAGGCGCCGTTAAGATGTACGGGCATAACGGTGCCGTTGTATACGACGTTGCAGGTGACGCAGGAACAACCACACTCCTCGTTTACAACACCGCTGCTGCCCTCATGGCACGCACCCAGGTAACAGGCAAGGGCAGCATCACCCTCGCCCCCGGCACCTACATCGTCACAGCCCG
>JAGHTV010000220.1 GCA_018065165.1 Candidatus Sodaliphilus fimicaballi
ATTAATCAGTGAAATCTGTTGTTTATTTTTAAAATAATAGTTATGAAGAAGATATTTGCAATAGTTGCTCTCTGTGTGTTTGCTTTAAATGCTAGTGCACAGGATTGTGGTAAGCATTGTGGTGGTGCCGCTAAGGTGAAACCTGGTGTAGAGGTGCTGCGTGAGAGCGGATTTAAGGTGCTCGATGGTAAGCGTGTGGGTCTGGTGACTAACCCCAGCGGTATCGACAACAACCTCAAGAGTACCGTTGACATCCTCAATGAGGCTCCCAACTGTAAGCTCGTGGCTCTGTATGGTCCCGAGCACGGTGTGCGCGGTAACGCTCATGCTGGCGACGCCGTTAGCGATGCGTCCGACCCCAAGACTGGCGTTAAGACCTATTCGCTCTATGGCAAGACTCACAAGCCCACTGCCGAGATGCTTAAGGACATTGACGTGCTCGTTTACGATATCCAAGACATAGGTTGCCGCAGCTACACATTCTATGCTACAATGGGTGTGTGCATGGAGGCATGTGCCGAGTTTGACAAGGAGTTTGTAGTCCTCGACCGTCCCAACCCCCTGGGTGGCAACAAGGTAGAGGGTAACCTAGTAGAGGAGGGATATTTCTCATTTGTGAGCAAGTATGCTATTCCTTACCTCTATGGTCTCACTCCTGGCGAGCTCGCTCAGTACCTCAATGGCGAGGGCGTTATCAGTGCTAAGGCTGGTGGCAAGAAGTGCAAGCTTACAGTCGTTCCCATGGAGGGCTGGAAGCGTAGCATGAAGTTCCGCGAGACAGGTATGCCTTGGGTGGCTCCTTCTCCCCAGATTCCTGCTCCCGAGAATGCATTCTTCTATCCCATCTCGGGCGTTATCGGTGAACTCTACATCTTCAACACCGGTATTGGTTACACACTGCCCTTCGAGACATTTGCAACATCATGGATCGATGCCGACAAGCTGTGCGACAAGATGAACGCACTCAACCTGCCCGGCCTTAAGTTCCGCCCCATCAACTATAAGCCTTTCTACGACCTGTCGTGGGTTGTTGAGAAAGAAAAGGGTAAAGAGGTGCATGGCGTGCAGACTTACATCACCGACTTTGATGCTGCTAACCTCACTCTCACTCAGTTCTACTTCTTGCAGGTAGTTCACGAGATGTACCCCGAGGTAACCCTGTTTGACCAGAACCCCAAGCGTTTTGGCATGTTTGACAAGGTGTGCGGTACTAAGGAGATACGCGAGCGCTTCAGCAAGCGTTACAAGGTAGAAGACATCGCCGACTACTTCAACAAGGACAACGAAGCCTTCAAGGCAAAGTCTTCAAAGTACTACCTCTATAAATAATCTATTAAGCCTATATAGGCTATAACGGCTATAATAACAATACTATGACCGAACGGTATAATCAATATGTGAATCGCATAAGCGCATTCATCGACAAGGACCGCATTTACACCGACGACCTGCGTACCCTGGCTTGGGGTACCGATGCTGGCTTCTATCGCCACATCCCACAGGTAGTGGTGCGCTCTTGCAATGAGCAAGAGGTGTCGCAGTTGCTCAAGGTTGCCCACGAACTGGGGTTGCCAGTGACTTTCCGCGCAGCAGGTACCAGCCTCTCGGGCCAAACCTGTACCGACTCTATCCTCATTGTTGCGGGCAAGAACTGGGAGAACTACAGCATAAGCGAGGACCTCTCAGAGATTACACTGCAGCCCGGACTTGTAGGGGCCAAGGTTGACCAGATACTCAAGCCCTATGGCAAGACATTCTCGCCCGACCCTGCATCAAAGGGCTCGGCTATGGTGGGCGGCATTGTGATGAACAACGCCTCGGGTATGAGTTGCGGTACTCACGCCAATAGCGATAAGGTGATGAAATCGATGCGCATCGTCATGGCCGACGGTACCATCCTCGACACAGGCGATGAGGCAAGTCGCGAAGCATTCCGCCAGTCACACCCTGAGTTTATCAAGGGCATTGAGGCCATACGCGACAAGGTGATGGCCGATGACGAACTTGTGGCACGCATCCGCCGCAAGTATGCCATCAAGAATGTGACCGGTCTCAACATTTATCCGTTCGTCAGATTTACCGACCCATTCGACATCATCACTCACCTGATGGTGGGTAGCGAGGGTACCCTGGCATTTGCCAGCGAGTTTACGATGGCTACTGGTCACCTGTATCCTTACTCGGCAAGTGCAATGCTGTATTTCCAGGACATGCGCCATGCCTGCGAGTGTGTAGTAGCACTCAAGAATGGTCCTGTAGAGTGTGCCGAGATTCTCGACCGCAAGTCGCTAGAGTCTGTTAACGACACTACAGGCGAGGGACTTACAGCAATCTTGATGCGTACATCGGCCGACAGTGAGGAAGAGTTGCAGGCCAACATTGCCGCAGTAGAGCAGGTGCTGAGCAACTTCAACCTATATGTACCCGCTAAGTTTACCAGCGATCCTGCCGAGAACGCCAAGTACTGGGGCATACGCTCAGGCATCTTCCCCGTTGTGGCAGGTACACGCCCTGTGGGCACCACTGTCATTATCGAGGACATCGCGTTCCACATCGAGGACCTGCCCGATGCTACCGTCGACCTGGCCAACATGCTCATCGAGCACGGTTACGACGACAGCTGTATCTACGGTCACGCCTTTGAGGGTAACTACCACTTCATCATCGCCCAGCGATTTGAGACCGACGAGGATGTGGCTCAGTACAAGAACCTCATGGACGAGATTGTGAAGCTCGTTGTCGACAAGTATGACGGCTCGCTCAAGGCCGAGCACGGTACTGGTCGCAACATGGCTCCGTTTGTAGTGAAGGAGTGGGGCGAGAAAGCTTATGAAATAATGAAAGAGGTTAAAGACCTCTTCGATCCCAAGAATATCATCAATCCCGGTGTCATCTTCAACGACGACCCCGAGTGCTTCGTTAAGTCGTTCAAACCGCTGCCCAAGTTCAACGACAACGTTGACAAGTGCATGGAGTGCGGTTTCTGCGAGGTGAATTGTGTGTCTTACGGTCTCACAATGTCGTCACGCCAGCGCATCATCGTGCAGCGTGAAATTGCACGCCTCAAGGCTACGGGCGAGGACAACGCACGTCTGGCTCGACTCGAGCAACTCTACAAGTATTATGGCGAGGCAACCTGTGCGGCCGATGGCTTGTGCAGCACCTCATGCCCCATGAAGCTTAATGTGGGCGACCTCACTCACGACCTGCGCAACGCAGCACACGCTCCTGGCACATTTGCTCACAATGTGGGTAGCTTCACTGCCAACAACTTTGCACTGGTCAAGGGCGGAATTAAGGGAGCTCTATATATGGCATCGGCAGCACACAGCGTGCTGGGCGACAGTGCAGTTACCAGCATGGGTAAGGCTATGCACTCGCTGGGATTGCCATTGTGGACTCCTGCGTTGCCCAAGCCCCACCGCATGAAGAAGCTCATGGAGAAGACTGGCGGCAAGAAGGTGGTTTACTTCCCCAGCTGTCTCAACCAGATGATGGGCCATGGCAAGCAGGGTGCCAAGACCGACCTTGTGGACAAGGTGGTAGAGTTCCTGCATCGTGCTGGATGGGAGGTAATCTTCCCCGAGGGTATGAACAAGATGTGCTGTGGTATGATTTGGGAAAGCAAGGGTATGCCCGATGTGGCACAGCGCAAGACCGATGAACTTGAGGCTGCAATGCTCAAGGCCAGTGAGTACGGCAAGTATCCCATCGTGTGCGATCAGAGTCCCTGCTTGCACCGCATGCAAGGTCACATGAAGCAAATCAAGCCGCTCGAGCTCATGGAGTTTATCCACGACTATGTGGCCGACGACCTTACATTCCATCAGACCAGTGAGCCCGTGGCTGTACACGTCACTTGCTCAAGCCGTCACATGGGCATCGTGGACAAGATTGTGTCTCTGGCTCGCCGTTGCTCAAGCAACGTAGTGTTGCCCGAGGGCGTGGGCTGCTGCGGTTTCGCAGGCGACAAGGGCTTCAATCACCCCGAACTCAATGCCTACGCACTACGCAAACTGCGTAAGGCTATCGAGGATGCAGGCGTGAAGCGAGGCTTCTCTAACAGCCGCACCTGCGAGATAGGCCTCACCACCAATAGTGGCGTGCCTTACCAGTCGCTCATCTACCTCATTGATGAGGTAACTAAGTGACGAAACGGCCTGCGGCCTACGAAATCGCCCCTGCGGGGCTACGAAAAGATTAAAATATCTCTAGAACTTCTAGAATCTCTAGACAATCTAGAATTTCTAGAACCTATAAAAAACTAAAATAACTATGGCAAAAGAAAACAGTAAACGATTGCTGGCAGTGGACATCTTGCGCGGTATCACCGTTGCAGGCATGTTGCTAGTAAACAATCCAGGTTCTTGGGGCCACCTTTACAAGCCCCTGGCTCATGCCGAGTGGATAGGTCTTTCACCTACCGACCTGGTATTCCCATTCTTCATGTTTGTAATGGGTGTATCAATGTTTTTCTCGCTGCGCAAGTTTGACTTCAAACCCGGCGGCAGCCTGATGCTGAAGATA
>JAGHTV010000085.1 GCA_018065165.1 Candidatus Sodaliphilus fimicaballi
TCAGTGTCGTGGAAGGGGATATGCTGGGGGTTGGGCTTGGTGAAGGGGTGGTGAGGAGACATGAGGCGTTGCTCCTCGTCGCTCCACTCAAACAAGGGGAAGTCAACGATCCACAGGCACTCGAACTTGTCCTTGTCGCGCAGACCCAGACGCTCGCCCATCTCAAGGCGCAGTGAGCACAGCTGCACGCGAGTCTTGTTGGCGTTGTCGCCGCTCAGGATGAGCACGAGGTCGCCGTCCTTGGCACCCATTGCCTCCTTAACCTCGAGCAGTTGCTCGGGAGTGTTGAACTTGTCGATGCTTGACTTGATGGTACCGTCGGCATTGTACTTGATGTAAACAAGACCCTTGGCACCCACTTGTGGACGCTTAACGAAGTTTGTGAGCTCGTCGAGTTGCTTGCGGCTATAGTCGGCGCAACCAGGAACGCAGATACCGCCAATGTAGGCTGCCTCGTTAAATACAGCGAAGTCGGCCTTGCCGGCAAATGTATCCTTGAGTTCTACGAATGTCATGCCAAATCGCAAGTCGGGCTTGTCGCTACCATACAGACGCATAGCGTCGTGCCATGTCATCTGCTGCAGCTTCTCGGGCAGGTCAACGCCGCGCACCTCCTTGAACAGGTGGCGAGCCATGCCTTCAAATACCTCGATAACATCCTCCTGGTCGACATAGCTCATCTCGCAGTCGATTTGAGTGAACTCGGGCTGACGGTCGGCACGCAGGTCCTCGTCGCGGAAGCACTTTGCAATCTGGAAGTAGCGGTCAAAGCCAGCCACCATGAGCAACTGCTTCAGTGTCTGTGGACTCTGGGGCAGTGCGTAGAACTGGCCGGGGTTCATGCGAGAGGGAACCACGAAGTCGCGTGCGCCCTCGGGAGTAGAACCGATGAGGATGGGAGTCTCAACCTCGATGAAGTCGCGAGAGTCGAGGAAGTTGCGAATGAGGATGGTCATGCGGTGACGCAGCTCCAGATTCTTGCGAACGGCGTTGCGACGCAGGTCCAGATAGCGATACTTCGTGCGGATGTCATCGCCGCCATCGGTGTTGTCCTCGATAGTGAAAGGAGGAGTAGCGCTCTCGTTGAGCACATTGAGCTCCTGAGCGATAATCTCGATATCGCCAGTGGGGATGTTAGCATTCTTGCTAGCACGCTCCTCAACCTTACCGGTGATTTGAACAACATATTCACGACCCAGGTGATTGGCAGCCTCGCACAAGGTTGCGTCTACCTCATTGTTAAACACGATTTGCGTGATGCCATAACGGTCGCGCAGGTCAACGAAGGTCATGCCACCCATTTTGCGAGTGCGTTGCACCCAACCTGCCAGGGTAACTACTTCGCCTACATTTGCTTGACGGAGTTCGCCACAAGTTTTAGTTCTGTACATACTAGTGTAGTTATATTTTGTGTTTTGATGTTTTTGTGCTCAATGGTCATGTGCTCATGTGTGCGTACGCGCACTACGCGCATGTTACCAAAATGCAAAGGTACGACTTTATTGTCAATTGAGAGCCCTTTTTGTGTATAAAAATGAGGCAAAAAATCAAAAAACTTTCAAAATCGTTTGTCATTAACAAAAAATCAACTACCTTTGCAGTCGCTTTAACGGCCAAGAGCCGTCTTCGGGGTGTAGCGCAGTCCGGTTAGCGCGCCTGCTTTGGGAGCAGGAGGTCCCTGGTTCGAATCCAGGTACCCCGACGTAAAAACGCTGAAGTCAATTGACTCCAGCGTTTTTTTTATTGTTATAGCTACAGGGACAGATTTGGATCAGTCGAAAAATACTGGGGGTAATATTGTATCACGATATCACGGATTGTCATAAATATGGAAAAAATTGTCCACAGGACAATACAATCAATAACCCCGTACGCCGAGCGAAGCGGCGTGCGGGGAATAGAGAGCATAGAGGGTTGCGTCTGGAGGACGCTACAACATTAATTCAGGTTAGCTTAGTTGATGATTTAGGCCCCCTGCGGGGAGAGCGGTATGGCTTCGCCACATTCTCTATCCCCCCACCGCCGAACGTAGTGGCGGTGGGGGTTATTAACATAGCGGCGCACCGCTATGTGTATTGCCCTATGGGCAAGTCTGAAATTACCATAACATATCCCGTAACGACATCTACAAACGTTGCCCTCTCCTTCTAGCTCGACTTTGGCTCGGTTTCAAACTTCTCACTATATGGACGTCCTATTATTGTAACAGCTGCAGGTTTATTTCATGTTTTTTGCCTTGACGAGGATGAAAGCCTTTGGTAGGAAGGTGATGGTATGAGCACATGGTTTTATCTGGAAGCTTGCTTGCGAGGAAAATCTTGTGCTCATGCCGTCAGGGGCGATTGCCTCCATCCTCGGCAAGGGGTTTTTATTGGTTTTTGTTATTTTTCTTTAGAAATGGCAACTATCCTCATCTTTTCGACTGATCCTAAATCTAGTCGTGACTACGGCATGTAAATTTCGCTGATGTTAAAAATTTCAGTTTTCTTGTTATACATTTCCGTATCGAAATTTTATTATTGCAAAGTTAATCATTCATTGCGATAAATGTGCTATATTTGCAGTATTAAATCAGTTGGACTATGGAAATGGTTGAGAAGGTATTGCAAGACGCTATGGCAATGGCTCGTGAGGCCGGCGAGGCACAGATGAAACTGTATCGCTCGGGCCATCTTGATATTGTGGAAAAGCAAAACGCTTTTGATGTGGTGACGGCTGCCGACAAGGCAAGCGAACGCATAGTCGTTGATGCCATCAATCGCCTGTACCCTGGTCACTCGATTTTGAGCGAGGAGAGTGGCGTGCACGATGGCGACAGCGAGTGGCAGTGGGTTATCGACCCTCTTGATGGTACCACAAATTACAGTAACGGTCTGCCCATTTTCAATGTCTCGATAGGCGTGAAATATCGTGGAGAAACAGTCGTGGGTGTTGTGTATGCAGCAGCCTTGGGCGAGATGTTTCATGCCCTGAAAGGTGGTGGTGCTTACCTCAATGGTCGCCCCATTGTCTGCAGCAGTAAGACGCTGCTTGAACAAGCCGTTGTATCAACGGGTTTTCCCTATGACAAAGCGATCAATCCTGACAATAACATAGACCGTGCAAGCAGGGTTATTCCTGTAGTGAGAGGGTTGCGTCGACTAGGATCGGCAGCACTCGATTTGTCGTATGTTGCAGCTGGTTTTCTCGATGCCTATTGGGAGATGAATCTCAATGAGTGGGATGTGTGTGCTGCATTGCTGATTGTACAAGAAGCCGGCGCCAAGTGGTGTGACTTCCGCACCGACCGAAACCGCAGTGTTATTGCTGCCGCTCCAGCCCTTTTCTCTCAACTCCACTCCCTGATTGTTGACCAGGTATGAGCAGATTTACATTGTTCATATTGCTGATATTGACGCTGGTTGCCTGCAATGGCAAGGACGAACCTCAAGGCGGCGTTAATGAAGATAGCCTAAATCCACCACATGCAGCCATCAGCTGGATTGACGACGACTTCAATGCCTTTGACTGGAGCAAGGATGGAGCGTTGCGTCCTGTGTATCAGGAGCTGCACGACTTCTGCCTTGAGCACAATGTGCGTCTTGACTTTGCACGCGGTACATTTGGTACGCCATATAACGACCACATTATCAAGGAACATTTAGACTTGTGCCTACAATGGCAGAGCGAAGGGTTCCATTACTTGTATCACCCCAACCACTCGATGGGATGGTATAACTATGATGCCGAGCATCCGCACGATGCGTCTAAGATAGAGGAGTCAATCATCGATTGTTTTAAAGGGTTTGAATATTATGGTTTCAACGCTCCCAAGATACTCGTATGGCCCGGTGACTCACACCAGTATAAGGACAATTACCCCATTGTACGCAGGCTTTATGACTGTGCAATCTCAGCAACATATAAAGAGACCAACCATCGCGCCGAGAACGACCGTCATTGCCTCAAACGCCTGTCACTGGAATGCCTCAAGATGGGTATTCTATCCAAGACGCAGATTAAGCAATATATTAAGAATGCCGTTGACCGTGGCGACTGGATTATCCTGGGCACACACTTTGTGTCAATAACAGTGTCAGATGTCCCCGATGAGACAAGTTACAACACGGCCAATGTGTATGAGATAATCAGGTATGCCAACTCTTTGTGCCACATTCGTCCCACAGGCGACGTGTGGGCCGAGCGTAAGTACCTGTGGGGACTGTAGAACTGGTATTTGTTCCATATGGTTCAGAAAATGCTTAGATTGTGTCAAATGAGGGGGGGGATCCCTTGGGTAAAGATATATTTTTTACTATCTTTGCACTGAAATTTAATAGATAGTGCTAAATTGTTATGTGTCCTCGGTGTCGTCAATGTGTGTTCGACTGAGGGGTTGTTCGACTTGTTATGAAAAATGTGAGAACTTCTGTTTTATGTGTTGTAGCGATGTTGTCGCTTGCAATGAGTTGTTATGCTCAATCAACCTCTGATACGAGTAGTAAACTCTATTCTTTTATTGCTTGCGATGTGAATAATGACAAATCGGTTGATATAGCCGACATTAACACAATTGTGAGCGTGATATTAAAAAACGCAACCGACTCTACATTTGTTCAGCAAAGTGATGTTAACGATGATGGTTCGGTTGATATTGCCGACATCAATAGTGTAATTGCATTTATTTTAACTCCACCGCGTGCAGCCATCAGTTGGGTTGATGACGACTTCAACGCCTTTGACTGGAGCAAGGATGGTGCCTTGCGCCCTGTGTACCAGGAGCTGCACGATTTCTGTCTTGAGCACAATGTGCGTCTCGACTTTGCACGCGGCAGTTTCAGCACGCCATATAATGCTCATGTCATACAGGCTCATCTTGACTTGTGTCTGCAGTGGCAGAGTGAGGGATTCCACTACCTGTATCACCCCAACCACTCCATGGGCTGGTATGACTATGATGTCGAGCATCCACATGATGCGTCTAAGATTGAGGAGTCGGCAATGGACTGTTTCCTCGGTTTTGAATATTATGGCTTCGACGCTCCCAAGATACTCGTTTGGCCAGGTGATTCACACAAGTTTGAAGACAATTACCCCGTTGTGCGCAGGCTCTATGACTGTGCAATCTCGGCAACCTATAAGGAAACTAACCATCGTGCCGAGAACGACCGCCATTGCCTTAAACGCTTGTCTCTTGAATGTCTTAAGATGGGGTATCTCACAAAGACAGAGTTTAAGCAATATCTCAAGGAGGCTGTTGATCGTGGCGACTGGATTATACTGGGCACCCACTTTGTGTCAATTACAGAGTCAGATGTCCCCGACGAGACCAGTTACAATACCGCCAATGCATACGAAATTATCCAGTATGCCGACTCTCTGTGCCACATTCGCCCCACAGGCGATGTGTGGGCCGAGCGCAAGCACATGTGGGGACTGTAAAGAATAGAACAGAAATCGTTTTGATATAGCAAAATGGCTCGTTTCAGTGTGGGAACGAGCCATTGATGTATCAGTGGAGTTTCTTGTGGGTTAAAATAGCTATTGCGGTGTCGAGTAGGGTGTCGTGATGACGTTGTGTGTCGGCCTCGGTCTGGTCAACCTTTACATCGGGCTCGACGCCAAACTCGGTCAGCTTTCCGTCTTTATCATAGATAGGCGAAGCTGAGAATCGCACGCACCATCCGTTG
Organism: Candidatus Sodaliphilus fimicaballi; assembly: GCA_018065165.1. Lineage (GTDB taxonomy): Bacteria > Bacteroidota > Bacteroidia > Bacteroidales > Muribaculaceae > Sodaliphilus > Sodaliphilus fimicaballi. The sequence goes on from JAGHTV010000085.1 coordinate 5,670, forward strand.
GGCATCTCGCTGGTGAAGGGAAGGCCACAACCACCGCCTGTCACATCGCCCACGATGGT
>JAGHTV010000278.1 GCA_018065165.1 Candidatus Sodaliphilus fimicaballi
GGTATATATAATATAAAGGTATTTTTTGGAGTATTTTTTCATAGAAAAGGAAAAGTTTTTGTATATTTGCATTCTAAATTGCGAATAATATGACCAAAAAGATTCTTATAGGTTTAATAATGCTGTTTGTGGCTCAGTTTGCAGCAAACGCTCAATACTTTCCAAACACTATGGCGCCAAAAGCGACAAATTTCCTGCCGGGACCACCTGCGTATACCGACACGCGATTTGCCATTGATATGGACAGGTACTTTAACGGCAAGTTCTCATTAATTAGAGATCTTGATCGCAAAGAGCAGATTAAAGCTGACGTGCCGTATGGTGCACAAAATCTTGTGAATACCTTTGCACACCTTATGGGTTACACGATTTCCTATTCGATAAGTCCACGACAATGGACAGTCGTGAATAATGGCGTACTGAGTGTTAGTTAAGGTGCGGATGTCAAATATTCTTATGCACGCAAACGCCCATGCACGGAGTTTAACTACACCAGCACAATTATGAAAGAGTCGACCAATGAGAGTGTTACAAGCATGAAAAACAGCTATTCGTACCCCTCGGCTCACTCAATGACAGGTTGGGGTTATGGTATGCTGTTAGCGGGCCTGAACCCTTGCAACCAAGATACTATCCTAGCTCGTGCATATGAATATGGCAACAGCCGCGTGCTGGGTGCAATGCACTGGCAAAGCGATGTGGATGACGCACGCTTGATAGCAAGTTGTGGTGTTGCTCACCTGCTTAACGTAGATCTTTTTAGACAAAACTATCGAGATGCACTTGAAGAGGCATCTAAAATGGTTGAAGACTCACTGGGATTGAGACACCTTGACTATGAAGATCCTGAATACTTTGCTCCAAAGAACATGCCCAATGTGTTGCAATATGTTCCCAAACCTTGCGACATGACACAAACAACACCACAAACTGCATACGACCTGACACAATATCAAGTATGGGGCAAAGGGCTGCGTAACACCGAACGCGGACAAAAGGCAAGATTTGACACAAGCAACGATATTGATGTAATGATCAATGAGTTTGCACACGCCATAGGCTCTCCCATCGATTCGGTTCAGGCTCCTGCACTCTACGCATTGCTCACGGCTGCAGCACCAATTAGCGACAACGCTTGCAAAATTGCTTGCGACACTTATAACCGCATACGTCCGTTCAAGTACTTCAACGAGGAGGCATACACATTTGAAGACCAGTCAGAGATGCTCAAGCAAGGCAGTTACCCATCGGTCAACGCTTCGCGTGCTTGGACCACTGCCCTACTGATGGCAGCTGTTGCCACCGAGAAGCAGGATACAATATTCAAGGTGGGCTACGAACTGGGTCAAAGTTGCGTGATTGCCGGCATCAACTGGCAGAGCGATGTGGAAGCAGGCCGCCTGGTGGCCAGTGGCACCCTGTCACGAATAATGTCGAACCCCTACTTCTTCTCGATGCTGGAAGATGCAATCAATGAGTATCGTACTGCTAGCCGTAACATAATTACAGATCAGATGGATATGCCTATCGACTGCGACGAGCAAAAGAACATTCCCATGTTTACAATAGACGGACGCCGAGCCACAAAAGACTCACACGGAATACTGGTGGGGAAAAACCGCAAGATAATAGTGCCGTAAAGACTGACACATATCAATAAAACAGATAACACTTGCAATGATAACCGAGGTTATGGTGCAAGTGTTATTTTCATTTCGCAACGGGCACAATCGCAATCAACTGCAAGTCGGGTATCGCCCGTAACAAGGAATAATCGTTGTGGCAGCTGCCGTGCTTTCTTGTCCATGCGGCAGGCACCCAGCTCGCGACGTAGACAATAGCGTGTGTGCATAAGTATGGGTGACGGATTAGGCGCTGTGCAGCCCTCGGTCTCCAGCGTGGGAGTCTCGATAGCAGGTTCGAACGACTTAACGCCGTGGTTACGATAAACCTCTGCTGCAAGATGATTGGCGACATTGTCGGCATGGGTCAGTGATGTTGTAGGTACTGCTGCACCAAGGTTTTCTCGCTTACGCAGGTCGCGACAATAGGCAATACTATTGTTACGGTCGAGCAATGCAACCGTCTCACGACGCAACTGAGCCAGTAGCGACATGGGGATAAACTTCTCCCCTATCGTTGTACAATCACGCAAACGATAAATGGTGTCGCCCAACTTGGCCAAGACATCGCGTTGCTTGGCATCTTGAGGAGATCGAGCATCATCGAGCGACTCAACAGGGACAGAGTGAGTAGCACACAAGCCTCGATCGTCGGTAAGCGAAAGTACCAATGAACCAGAAGCGTACCACAGTCGTGCATCCACATTAATGTAACGCTGGGCAGAATTGTGCAGCAAGGTATCGTCAAAGGCCTTGTCGGCAGTGCGATAAATGGTAGTTCCAGGAGCGATATCTACAGGCTCACGCAACATCAAAGTGTTGCCACTTACCACATTAACACGCACGCCACAGAACTGCCCCTCGCCATTAAAATAGCTCAAACCGTCGCCATTGACCAGTGTGTGTTGAGTAGCAATGCGAAGCGACTTGCCACGCGATGCAATCACCTTGCCCAACGGCTGGCCCAATGACTTGGGAGTATCGAGCGACGCCATACGGTCGTCAACTTTGCGACCATCAATAAAATAATGTGTAAACGAGCGGTTGAACGAGCGTTGAACATCGGGGGTAAAACCGAGACTGATATCGCCACACGATTGACGGCGATACTTGTCGGGGGCGGAGTTGATGATATTGTCAATAAGCAATCGATAGTGACCTACGACATTCTTGACATAAGAAGCGTCCTTTAGGCGTCCCTCAATCTTGAACGAAGATACACCCGCCTCAAGCATCTGAGCAACGCGTCCCGTCTGGTTAAGGTCACGCAAAGAGAGCAAGTGCTTGCCAGCGATAATCTTGTTACCTTTTTCATCCTCAAGATCATAGGGAAGACGGCACATTTGGGCACATTGGCCACGATTGGCACTGCGTCCCTTAATTGCTTGACTAAGGCCACAACGACCACTATAACTAACACACAAAGCGCCATGAACGAAGCTCTCAAGTGGAGTCTTTACAGTAGAGTGAATCGCGGCTATTTCCTTTAGCGACAATTCGCGTGCAAGAACTAGTTGCGAGAAGCCCAGTTCCTGTAAAAACAAGGCCTTCTCTGGAGTGCGAATGTCGCATTGGGTGCTCGCATGCAATGCTATGGGAGGCAAATCGAGCCTCAACACACCCATGTCCTGAACTATAAGAGCATCTACCCCAGCCTGATAGAGCTGGTTTATGAGTTTCTCTACCTTAATCAGTTCGTCATCATAAACGATAGTGTTTACAGTAGCATAGACGCGTGCCCTGAAGTTGTGGGCAAAGTCGCAAACCGAAGCAATATCTTCGACCGAATTGCCAGCCATAGCACGGGCACCAAAACTTGATGGTCCCATGTATACAGCATCGGCACCATGCTTTATGGCCTCGATAGCCACTTGAGCATCGCGGGCAGGTGCCAGAAGTTCTATGTCACGAATGTGTTGCTTCATAAAATTGCGAATGCAAAGGTACATCATATTAAGATTAAGGGCAAGAAAAAAGGCAAATATTGAGTCACACAAGGGAAAAAGTGTATTATTTAATGTATAAAAAACTAAAAATCGAGTCAAAGCATTGGTCATATGTGGAATTATGATTAAATTTGCAAGCTAAAAGTGCGCAATAGAATGAAAAAACAGATATTCATAGCTCTGAGTGCAGTCATGCTGCTTACATCTTGTGGCGAATACAACAAGGTGCTTAAGAGTCCTGACTACAACTACAGATACGAGTATGCCAAGAAGGCATTTGAGTTGCAGAAGTACACTCAAGCATCTACAATCCTGTCAGATCTTGTAAACGTGTTCAAGGGCACCGACAAGGCCGAGGAGTCGTTGTACCTGCTGGGATTGAGCTACTATGAGAATAAGGACTATGACAATGCAGGCTCATACTTCAAGAACTACTACCAACACTACCCCAAGGGTCAATATGCCGAGCTTGCACGCTTCTATTGCGGTTATGGCTATTACATCGACTCACCCGAGTCACAGCTTGACCAAAAGAAGACCGTGGAGGCAATTGAGGAACTGCAATCGTTCCTAGACTTCTTCCCCAAGAGCGACAAAGTCTCAATTGCACAAAACGCAATCTTCGAGCTTCAGGACAAGCTAGTATTGAAAGAGCTTGAAAACGCCCAGTTGTATTACAACCTGGGTAACTATATGGGAAACAACTATGAGAGTGCAGTAATCACTGCAAAGAACGCAATCAAGGAGTATCCCTATAGCAAGTACAAAGAGAAACTTGAAATGCTTGTGCTCAAGGCCCGCTATCGCGAGGCAGTAGAGAGTGTTGAGGAAAAGAAGGAAGAGCGTATGCGCACTGTAGTGGATGAGTACTACGCATTTATCAACGACTTCCCCGAGAGCGACACTCGCAAGGAAGCAGACAACATCTTCAAGGTGGCCAACAAGTTTATCAACGGAAAATAATAACGCAAACAAATATAAGGAATACAATGGATTACAAGAAGACTAACGCACCTCTCACAACGACAGTTCACGACTTAATTGAGATGGCCGAGCAAACAGGCAACATCTATGAAACCGTGTGCGTGATTAGCAAGCGCGCTAATCAGATTGCCGCTGAGATGAAGAGCGATTTGGAAAAGAAACTGCAAGAGTTCGCATCACTGAACGACAACCTGGAAGAGATTTCAGAAAACCGCGAACAAATCGAGATTTCTCGCTACTACGAGAAGCTTCCCAAGCCCACCCTGATTGCAACACAGGAGTATATGGACGAGAAGCTTGCCTTCCGCAATGTAGCTAAAGAGCGCGAGGAATTCTAGTATCTTGCTCCATTAAAGAGTTAAAGCCATTTTACCCACGTGGGTAAAGTGGCTTTTTTTATTGACAACAGAGGGGAACAGTCGCTACAACATATACACTCAAGTATCATTAGTTAAAGCTTTAGACCCCCTACGGGGAGAGCGGTATGGCTTCGCCTTTCTTCTATACCCCCACCGCCACTTCGAATGTTGGCAGAGGTTCGACTATCGCGGCACCGACCTACAGTCGACATACCGCTGCTCACTCTGCCGAGCTCACTACGCTCGGTTCGGCGGTAGGGGTTATTAACATAGCGGCATGCCGCTATGTGTATTGCCCTACGGGCAAGTCTGAAATTACCATAACATATCCCGTATCGACAGCTACAAACGCTACATCCTTCCACTCTCTCGCTTCGTTCAGTTATTAACATAGCAGCGCTATGTGTATTGCCCTACGGGCAAGTCTGAAATTACCATAACATATCCCGTATCGACATCTACAAACGCTACATCCTTCCACTCCCTCGCTTCGTTCAGTTATTAACATAGCGGCATGCCGCTATGTATACTGCCCTACGGGCAAGTCTGAGAAATGTCTATTATATACGCCAAGAGGCGTTGATTCAAAAAAATCCTCTCCCCGGCATGGGGAGAGGACAAAGCAACTTTTATGTATTTTTGCTTAGAGTGATACCAGAGTAACGGCTGCACGGAAGTAGCCCTTGTTAGCCTCGGGATTCCACATAGCACCTACTGTCAAGGGAAGAGGATAGTTCTTAATCTTGAGCTTGTAGGTAACGTTGAGACGCAGGTCAACAACGCTGAACTTGTGAGTGCCATAGAAGTGACCATCAACATTCTCCTCGGGGTTGAGAGCGAATGCTGCACCAATTGAGGGGTTAACATTCCACTTGTCGCTGTCATAAACGTTAACCGACGCGTTGATGAATGTTGAATACAAGTTGTGGTCGCCTGTAACGCCACGGTCACGACCAGCGATAACTGTGTTCCATGACAGTGTCAGGGGGAGCTTAGAGCAAGCACCAAAGTTGTAAGCGATACCAGCATCAATGAAGTGTGAAGTCTCATTGGGCTTGTAGTTGAAAATCTTGTGGTTACCAGGAGCACCATCGCTGAAGTTATAGATGTCCCAAACGCTTACTGAGAAGCCCTTGTTGGCATAACTCATGTAGTAGTCAAACTCCTTGTAGTCGCCAGTGAACATACCACCGCCCCACAGACCTACGCGGAAGTGGTCAGCATTGTCGCTAACGCTGAGGTCGGCATTGTAAGTAAGGCCGTTAGATACCTCGATGCCGCGCCACAGGTGTGAAGTCTCGAGACCTGCGCTTGCATGCAGGTTGTCGCTTGCCATTGCAGTGGTTGCCATAGCAATGGCTGCAAGTGAAAGAATATATTTCTTCATACTAGTTTGTCTTAATTAGGCACTAATTATTGAGCATAGCAGCATGCCATTGCACCCCACAGGAGAGC
>JAGHTV010000304.1 GCA_018065165.1 Candidatus Sodaliphilus fimicaballi
CTATATGCACAGCAAGGCGGTCAACCGCAATACAGCCATCGTGATGGCTGACCAAACCCAGCTTAGCACATCGCCACGCACTCCCAAGGACAAGAGCGAAGTCGCTTTTGAGATGACTGAAGGCTACAAGGTGACGATTATAGGCTCAGTGAAGTCACAGGGCACTTTGAGGTACAACATTGAGACTGCCGACCTCAAGAGCGGCTGGATAAACAGTAAAGACATAGAAATCATATAGGAGCAACATTAAGCACTCAACATTAAACAATAAACATTACTCCAATGCTCGACTACTTGCAATCACTCGACGCCCAACTGCTGCTTGCCATCAATGGCATGCACAATGCATGGCTTGACACATTCATGTGGCACATCTCCAAGACTTACTCCTATGCGGGTATTGCCCTTGTTGCGTTGATCATTGCTTGGCGTCGTGGTTGGAAAAATGGTTTAGTGTTCACCATTGCCATTGCACTAGCTGTATTGTGTGCCGACCAGATTGCATCTACTCTTATCAAGGAGAATGTGCAACGCTTGCGTCCCACTCACAACGAGGCTCTCATGGCCATGGTTCACATCGTGCGTGACTATCGTGGCGGCATGTATGGCTTTGTATCGAGCCACGCGGCCAATGCCTTTGCCGTAGCGGTGTTTGTGGGCTTGGTTATGCCCAATCGTGTTGCTTTTGGTTCGCTGCTCGCATGGGCGGTGTTGCAGTGCTACAGCCGCATGTATCTGGGTGTTCACTACCCAGGCGACATACTGGGTGGCACGATTGTGGGCATACTTGTAGCCCTGGTTGTATATCGCTCGTGGAGGCTGACCGTGGCTCGCTATTGTGGGGAGGTTATGACCCCCTATGACAATCGCGACTCATGGCTCATCGCGGCTATGGTTTGGGTTACCATAGCAGTTGTGGCTGTAGTTGCACTATTCTGAGATAAATATTTACAATTAAACATATTATTATGAAGGTAATTACATTTAACGAATTGAGAGAAATCAAGAACAGCCTCCCCGAGGGTTCTACCCATGTTATTGCTGAAAAGCTCGGTCTTGAGGTGCAAACTGTAAGAAATTACTTTGGTGGCAACGACTACGACGAGGGCACTAACATGGGTATGCACATTCAACCTGGCCCCAATGGTGGCTATGTAACACTCGAGGATACTCAAATCCTTGATATGGCTCTTGAGATTCTTGGCAAGAAGTAATATCATCTTCCTACTAAAACAGGCGTGAGTATGATACCTGTTAGAGACCATAACAGTCAGCATCAGCGTGAGTACATCGTGCTCCCGTTGCTGGCTGTTTTCTCTTTTCTGGTGCTTCTCATCGTCTCGCCCGACTCGTGGTTGCATGCCATTTGGGATCATCACGACTCGGCATGGTTCTTTACTTGCGGCAAGGCATGGATGAGTGGAATGACTCCCTATGTTGACTTTGCCGACTCCAAGGGACCACTGCTTTGGCTCATCTATGGCCTGGGTTACCTCATAAGTCCCCGCGACTTTATAGGCGTATTCTGGATGTCATGTATATGGTACACGGCACCCTTCTATTATTGCTACAAGATGGCAATGCTCTATTTGAACGACAGCGGCAAGTCGTTGCTTGCTACGCTGTGCATGGCCATTTTTATGTTTTTCCCCGGTGTACATTACGAGGTTAGGGCCGAGGATTTCAACCTGCTGTTCACAACCATAGCTATTTACTATGTGTGTCGCCTCACGAGTGGCTACGATGTGCCGTTGCGTGCAGTGCGTCGTGCTCCGTGGGCAGTGGGGGCTTGTCTGGGTGCCACTTTCCTCATCAAGTACAATGTCACGCTCATGCTGCTCATGCCGGCTATAATCGTGCTGGTTGCAGCGCACCGTCATCGCCAGTCGTGGTGGCAATCGCTGTGGCGTATGGCTGCTGGGGCCGCTCTGGTTTTGCTGCCATTTGTGGTGTATATGGGTTGTGTGGGTTGCCTCGACGACTTTGTGCGTGAGTACTTCGTCAACACCGTTGCAACGCTCCGCAATTCAACCTACAGGCCCACACATGCTTATGGCATCATAAGACACAACATCATGTTGCTGCAATATATCACTGCAGTATCTGTATTGATGTTGCTTGCCTTTGGTAGACTCGAAAACCGCTGGAAGCTTGTAGTCATTTTTGCATGGTATTGCATTATGGTTATCAATAATGCCCGCTGGGTATATTACTATGAGTCAATCTCTGTTTTTGCCCTATTTGGCATTATTGCCTTGTTGCAGTTCAACTTTCCCAAGCGCCTCGTTACCACCATTTGCGTCGTTGCATTTGTGGGTATTCCTGCGGCACTGGGGGCCAAGCTATATTGCCTGCCCGATGTTGCTTGGTTCAACAATCACGACGTGCAGCGCGCCGACTTCAATCGCTGCATAAAACTGATGAGTGAGGTCGAGCGTCCGCGAGTGCTCTATTACCTCATGAACGGCAGTTACGACATTCCAGTCGATGGACTGCCTGCTTGCCGTTACTGGGCATCGCAAAATGGTTCTACGCCACTTATGGATTCGATTCAGGTGAGCACTATAGAACGTCGCGAGGTCGATTTTGTATTTATGCTGCCTCGATTTGAGATTAACGCCCGTATGGACTCGCTGGGTTATGACCGTTACGACAGTCACTGCGACGAGATAATGGTTATGTATAAGAAACGAAATTAATTATAGGAACGATATTATTTGTCCATGTAATTGTATATAGCCATTATGCGCAAGAGTGCTAAAAGCGCGTGTTGCGAGCGAGAGCGAACTATAACCGAGCGTAGCGAGCTCGGCAGAGTGAGCAG
>JAGHTV010000147.1 GCA_018065165.1 Candidatus Sodaliphilus fimicaballi
GCATGTATTTAAGCAGTGCTGCATAGTCATGTTTTTTCCTTTTCTTTTCTGACATAATAAAACCCCGAAAGTTTTTTGTCTAACTTTCGGGGTTCATATCAGAGTGTGAGGATTTTTTATTGCGGTTGTCTCACAGCTTGATGCCGTGAGTATAGGGGTTGATATCAAATTTTCAAGATGATGTTGATGATGAGATTGAAGTCGGCAACATCAGTGTCGTTGTCGCCATTGACATCGGCACGACCTTCATACTTGCTTGCAGGTTCGATGCCCAGAATCACATTGATAGCACAGTTAATGTCGGCTACATCAACAGTACCGTCGGCGTTAACATCACCCTTGATGGCACTTGCAGGCTTAACCACTGTGAGGGCTTTCTTGGCAGGTGTTGTATTCTCATTGTCGTTGGTAGGAATTGAGTAGATGCCTACAGCGCCACCACTACATATGAGGTTGTTACCTGGGTCGAATGTCATCTGGTAGATGCTGCTAGATGTGTCAATTGCATCGCTGGGTGCAAACTCGCTCTTGTAAGTGAGTGTAGGTTTGTTGCCATTCCACTTCAGGTCAAAGAACTTGAGCATACCGTTGGCATCGTTGATGACCAGAGTCTTGCCGTCGTTAGAGATTGCAAAACCGCCACCACCTGTACCATTGAGGTTGGCACTTACATTAGAGTCTGTAGCTGAATTGAAGAGCACATTACCAGTCTTGTCGGCATAAATGAGCGAAGGTACGGTTGCTGTGTTCTGGCCAGCCGAGCGTATCTGTGAAACCCAGATGTTGCCATCCTCGTCGGCAATGACATTACAGTTCTGGTTAGCGAGCAGGCTACCCACATTATAGATGAATGAGGGACCTTGGCTCCAGTAAGGAGCAACGCTGCCATCGGCCTGACCTATGTCGTAACGATATACGTTTGAGTCCAAGTCCTCCTGGTGGGCATACATCCTAGTGCTAGCACCTGAACCAGTGATGAATACCGATGACATTGAACCAGCCACCTGTGTGCCACTGGCATTGGTAAGGATACCATTGCTGTCGCGGTTGAGGAATGAGCCGTCAGTATTCTTGAAGAATGTGGTGAAACCAGCACTGAAGTTAGCGGGATCACATACAAAGACGCCAGAATAGCCATCGCCCCAGTCAGAGACATAAACCTTGCCCTGAGCGTCGCAGCCTATACGCAGGTTGTAACGGAAGTAGTAACCGTCGTCACGCTTGTTGACGATAGAGCTGGTAATCTTTTTCCAGTCGGGACCAAATGCATACAGACCATTAGTTGCCAAATTAGTGCCAGCACGGTCAGTCACATAGATGTTGCCAAAGAAGTCACTCTCGGGGTTCTTGTCAACGGTGTTGCACACCTTGATGTAAGTACCCAGATTCTTAAGACCCTGAACACGGCGAATGGTGTCGCCTCGCAGTGTTACCGCCCAGTTGAGGTCCTTGCCTGCAACACCAGGGAGGTCCTTAGCGGCAATTGTGATGCTGTTGCTGCCTTCCTTAACATTAGGAACATCGATAGTACCTGCCTGAACACCAGTCTCGGCATCGGTAAATGCTATGCGAGCCTCACGAGCGTCGGTATTGGCCTTGAAACTGAATGTATAGGCATCGTCGCCACTCTTCACTACATTGAGGCCATAGGCATAGATACCCTTGACTGGAGTAGTGTCGATGGGATCGGCATTGCTCACCAGGTGAAGTTTAGAGTAAGTGGTCTCGTTGGCCTTGACAGTGATAGTCTCAGGTTCCATATCCTTATAGCCGTCGAATGACGCCTGCAGCTGGTAAGTGCCGGGGGCTACATCAAAGAAGGCGAAGATACCGTTCCACTCGTTGTCGGTCTTGTAAGTCTTGATGACCTTGCCATTCTGGAGCAGATTGACAGTAGCGCCATTAAGGGGCTTGAAACGGTCGTCGGTACCGGGAGTGTAAGTATAGAGTATGTGGTTGATGATCTCGTTGGCATCCTTAACAGTACCAAGAATGGCACCTGTAGTGAGCTTGGCAAATCCAAAGTATGCACCAATACCACGAGCCTCGCGCAAACCCTCCTCGCGATCGTAGTCGAAGTTGAGTGCACGGTGGCGTGCAGGAGCGTAGGTGTGGCACCAGCCCTCGAGCAGATAGCCGGGAGTACCATGCTTGAGTACGCCCAGATAACCATCGTACTGCTTGCCGTTAGAGCGAGTAGACACGGTGTGACTGCCATAGAAGTCCCAGTCGCCCTTGATGTAGGCCGATGTGCGTGAGTAGTTCTCGATGCCTGTAGCAAGGTGGTAGGGATGGTTAGTAACCGCCATTTCGCGGCTGCCAGCAACCTGTGCCTTAGAGTCCTGACCACGATACAGGTACAGGGTGTGGTTGCCAGTTGCCGACCCAAGGGCATCGCTGTGTGATGCCAGGAACATGTCGAATGAACCAGCCTCAACCTCCTCGCATATCTCACTCAGATTGCGATTGTACTTGGTTGACGACTCTGAACCAGCAGGCCAGGGACCGTTCTTGGTGCGTGAATATACGATATTGCTTGCCTTGACACCCATCTGCTGCAGAGTGTGGCCAATGTAGAACGAGCGTGGCAGTGCACAACGGCCCTCATAGAAGCCCAGCGTATCTTGCAGGCTGGTAGTGTTGGGGTGAGCAATGGTGTTTTGTGGACGGTCGTTGCTTGTGAAAGAGCCGTGACCGGGATTGAGGTAGATGCGGAACTGTTCGGCAGTAATAGCCTGTGCCGCTGTGGCTGTCATGATTGCAGCCGCGATAAGTAAGATGTTCTTTTTCATAGCTGTAATCATTATTTGTTGATAGTGATAATATAAGCCTCGCCAGTGGGAGTTGAGAATGCAATCTTGTTGCCAGCCGCATCGGGCAGCGGATACATGGCGATGACATCGTCGCCAGTGAGCACTTGAGTAGTGCCATTAAGGTCAACCGCAATAATGCTCGACGATGTATAAACTACACCGTTGTCCTGATCGTTCATACCCACGATGATGTTGTCGTTGTACCAGCGTGGAGCACGCACTTGACCCAGCTCCTTGACATCGGTGCCATCGATGTTGCAAACATAAGCACCAAAGCCAGTGACATAGAACAACGCCTTTGTACCATCGGGCGAAACCGATGGCCATATGTAGCGTTTGTCGGTACCTAGGGGAGAGAATTCGCGAGTCTCAGCACCCTCAGTAATCATGAGGTGCAACTTGTCGATTGACAATGTGGGACGCTGAAGGCCCAAGGCGGCCTTAACCTTGTTGCCACCCTTTACTGTACGCTCGCTCACAACCATGTCGCGTGTGGGAGCCACAAGCATAGAAGTAGTGCCTGTAGTCATGTCCTTGCTCTTGAGAGCAACCATCTTGAGATGTTCAGGGGTGTACGAGGTCTCGCGATAGACGATATTCTGACCGTCGGCCGAGATTTTCACATCGTAGCCTGCACCGTCAACATCGGTAACGGCAGTCATTTGACCAGTAGCAAGGTCATACTTGGAGAGTCCCTTGTTGTAGTCGGTGGTAATGAGCAGGTAAGTGCCATCGGGGCTGATGGCAGCAACCTTGTTGGTAAGATCCTCGGGTATGGGCACCTGAGCTACATTGCCCACATTGAGCAATTGTGCCGAAGCTACCAACGAGAGTCCTAAAGCAAATGTTAATAGAATCTTTCTCATATAGTTTATGTTAAGTAGTAAATTATTTGCAAAACAGCGTTGTTTTGATAAACAAATACAAATTTAGTTATAAAAATTCAATTTATGCAACAATTATTGCGTTTTTGATGAAAAATTGACAGAAAAGAATCACCAAAATAAATCCATCAAAATACGATACAGCATACCAAGGTTGTAGCTTTAGGCCCCCTGTCGGGGAGAGCGGAAGGGCTTCGCCCATTCTCTATACCCCCACCGCCACTTTCGTTCGGCGGTGGGGGTTATTAACATAGCGGCATGCCGCTATGTGTATTGCCCTATGGGCAAGTCTTAAATCACCTTAACAGGTCTCGTATCGCCCTCTATACC
>JAGHTV010000272.1 GCA_018065165.1 Candidatus Sodaliphilus fimicaballi
TTGCTATCATATGTCGTGTTACACGCTACAACCTAATGTTGTATAACTTGCAGCTCTGGCAGCCTATCTTACAGCTTACAGTATCGATACTGCGGCTATCAAAGCGCTGTAAGCGTAAAAGCCATATCGTTCACTTTGTTCACAACGCGTACTTTCAGCACGCAACATTATTTAGTGTTCTTTTTCCGGGGCCTACGCTCACATTCGTTCGCTCCGACCTCGGTTATAGTGCGCTGTTAGCGCACAACACGCACTTGCAGTGCTTCTTTTTATCACATTATCAATATGCTTACAAAAATCTCTACGCGAACAATATCTGTATCTTTTACATTTCCACGAAGGAGTTAAAGCATATCAATTTCTGCAGACAAATTTTCTTGTTTTCTCCCCCTGGGCCTACGCTCACATCCGTTCGCTCCGACCTCGGTTATAGTGCGCTGTTAGCGCACAACACGCACTTGCAGTGCTTTACCATGTAAACTAGACTCGGGGAACCTTACGAATTTTCTCGTTAGCATCTATCATTGTCACGAAAGAGCCTCGCTTGCTTCTTCCCACTCTATCATGGTTTCTTCAAGTTTGGAGTTGAGTTGGGCATGGCGAGTATATATCTCGGGGTCGGTTGAGGTACCTTTTGCCAATTCGTCCTCAATTGTCTGGATTTGCTCTTCGAGGTCGTTGATGAGTTCTTCGAGTTGCTTCACACGCTTGACTGCTTGCTTGGCCTTACGCTCACGCTCCTTTTGTTCTAGGTAGCTGAGTTTGCCAGTAGAGGGTGCGGCTTCGGCTTCCTTCTTGACAACCTCTTTTGCCTCGAGTTGCTGCAGCGAGTCGAGCTTCTTTTCCTCTAGGAACTCATAGATGCAGCACAAGTGCTCACGCACTACCCCATCGCCAAACTCATAAACCTTATCAACCAATCCGTCAAGTAAATAACGGTCGTGAGAAACGACGATAACTGTACCATCAAACTCGCGAATGGCATCCTTGAGGATGTCCTTGGTGCGCATATCGAGGTGGTTGGTGGGCTCATCGAGGATAAGCAAGTTGACAGGTTCGAGCAGAAGTTTGATCATCGCAAGACGGCTCTTCTCGCCTCCCGACAGCACCTTCACCTTCTTCTCGCTAGCCTTGCCGCCAAACATGAATGCACCCAGGATATCGTTGATGCGAGTGCGAATGTCGCCCACTGCCACACGGTCGATAGTGTCAAATACCGTAATATCGCCATCGAGCAACTGTGCCTGATTTTGAGCAAAGTAACCTATCTTGACATTGTGACCTATCTTGAGGTCGCCGGTGTGCTCAATCTCGTTCATTATGCACTTGACGAGTGTAGTCTTACCTGCACCGTTCTTACCCACAAATGCAACCTTCTCGCCTCGCTTGATGGTGAAGTTGACATTGTGAAATACACAGTGAGAGCCATAGTCCTTACGCACCTCGTCGGCAATGACAGGATAGTCGCCCGAGCGTGGAGCTGGCGGGAACTTGAGTCGCAAGCGTGAGTTGTCGACCTCGTCGACCTCAATGCGTTCAATCTTTTCAAGCTGCTTGATGCGACTCTGCACCTGCACGGCCTTGGTGGCCTTGTAACGGAACTTCTCGATGAAGTCCTCGGTATCGTGAATGAGTTTTTGCTGATTCTCGTAGGCACGACGCTGTTGCTCGAGTCGCTCCTTACGCAACTCGATGAAATGCGAGTAATTGACCTGATAGTCGTAGATGCGTCCCAGTGAAATCTCGATGGTGCGAGTAGTTACATTGTCGATAAAAGCGCGGTCGTGAGACACCAGCACCAGCGAACCATTGCGAGTAGTGAGAAACGACTCCAACCACTGTATTGACTCGATATCGAGGTGGTTAGTGGGTTCATCGAGCAGGAGTACATCAGGGTTGCGTAACAAAATCTTGGCCAACTCGATACGCATACGCCATCCGCCACTAAACTCGTTAGTAGGACGGTCAAAGTCGGAGCGTTCAAATCCCAGACCTATAAGAGTCTTCTCAATCTTGGCCTCAAAGTTCTCGCTCTGCATCATGGCACGGGCCTCGGTCTTGAGCGTGAGCAGGTCGATAAGGTTGTGATAAGACTCGCTCTCGTAGTCGGTGCGTTCGGCAAGTTCCTCGTTGAGTCGATTGATAGTATCGTCAAGAGCATGCACATGGTCAAAGGCCTTGTTTACCTCGTCACGCACGGTGAGCGTGTCGGTAAGTTCCATCTGTTGCGGCAGGTACCCAATGGTGATGTCAACAGGGCGAGCCACCACTCCACTAGTGGGCGACTGCAGGCCAGCGATAATCTTGAGCATAGTCGACTTCCCGGCACCATTCTTGCCCACTAGAGCAATGCGGTCGCGCTTGTTGATGACGTAGTTGATGTCCTTCAACAACACTTGACTGCCAAACTCCACATGCAATCCTTGAATTGAAATCATACGGTTATTTATGTATTGCAAAGTGCTCCGAGGGTAATCTCCTCGAAGCACTTATCTATAGTGGTTAATATACTAT
>JAGHTV010000203.1 GCA_018065165.1 Candidatus Sodaliphilus fimicaballi
AAAACGGGAGTTAAAATGAAAACGGTTTCGTAATGATTCATAAAACGTTTAAAATTAATAAATTAATAAAATTTGCTTCAAAAAGCGTTGCAAAATTACTACTTTTTCCCGAATCAAACAAATTTATTTACAACAATTTACGCCTTTTTAGTCAAAAAAGTTGTATTAGGAACGCTGTTACAAGAATTTTTTTGACAAAACCTTGTGGTATTGGGGATTTGTCATATAAATGTTACCTTTGCATTTCTAAGACATCATATATGAACAATTACCTTGACGAATTAAATGAGCAACAACGCCAAGCCGTTGAGTATTGCGATGGCCCTCAACTGGTTATTGCCGGTGCTGGTTCAGGAAAAACACGAGTACTCACCTACAAGATAGTGCATTTGCTCAACCAGGGCATTGCCCCCTATCGCATTATGGCACTCACCTTTACCAATAAGGCGGCTCGCGAAATGCGAGAACGCATTGAGGCACTCGTGGGACATGACATTGCTGTGCAGTTGAGGATGGGTACTTTCCACTCAATATTCTCAAGATTTCTGCGTGCCAATGCCGAACGCATTGGTTTTAAGCACGACTTTACCATATATGATACAAGTGACTCTCGTTCGCTGATTAAACTAATCATAAAAGACATGCAGCTCGACGACAAAACTTACAAACCCGCGTCACTGCAAAGCATGATTTCAAATGTCAAGAACAGCTTGA
This sequence comes from Candidatus Sodaliphilus fimicaballi, assembly GCA_018065165.1. GTDB lineage: Bacteria > Bacteroidota > Bacteroidia > Bacteroidales > Muribaculaceae > Sodaliphilus > Sodaliphilus fimicaballi. The sequence goes on from JAGHTV010000203.1 coordinate 715, forward strand.
TTACCCCTGCCGACTATGAACGGCACCAGGGTCTACGCGACGCCGACAATAATGCCGGCCGACCGCTCACATACAAAATTTACAAAGCCTATTGGGACCGTTGCCGAGTTGCTGGTGCGATGGACTTTGACGACTTGCTGTTCTACACAAATATTCTTTTAAGAGATAATCCCGATGTTCTCGAGCGTTACCAGGAAATGTTCCAATACATACTAGTTGACGAGTACCAAGACACAAACTTTGCACAGCATCTCATTCTTGTCCAGCTGACAAAGTTGCACAACAAACTGTGTGTTGTGGGCGACGATGCACAAAGCATCTACTCATTTAGAGGTGCAAACATTGACAACATACTTAAACTAAAGCAGGTATTCCCCACGCTTAAGACATACAAACTAGAGCAAAACTATCGCTCTACTCAAACTATCATCTCTGCAGCCAACACTTTAATAGAAAAGAACAAGGGGCAGATTACCAAGCATCTTTTCTCTGAGAATAGTGTGGGCGAAAAAATTCAAGTCATCAAGTGTGACAGCGACTATCGCGAGGGATTTATAGTAGCAAGTAAAGTAGCAGCAATAAAAGCACGGCAAGGTTCAAGGTTTTCTGACTTTGCCATACTATACAGAACAAACGCCCAGTCTCGTAGAATCGAGGAGGCATTCAGCCGTGGCGGACTATACAACACACACGGCAACATACGCGACGCTATCCCCTATCGTGTATATGGTGGTCTCTCGTTCTACCAACGCAAAGAGGTTAAAGACGCTATTAGTTACTTCAGGATGTCGTTAAATCCCGACGATGACGAAGCATTGCGTCGCATTATTAACTATCCTGCCCGTGGCATAGGTGACACAACTGTGAGCAAGGTGCAACATTGTGCAATGGAAAACGGTGTAAGTATGTGGCAAGTTATAAACAAACCTGACACATATGGCTTAAAAGCTAACAAGGGTACCTTGGGCAAGTTGAATGCTTTCGTCGAGTTGATTACAGGCTTTATCAGGTTAAATATCGAGGGCAACGATGCAGCCTTTGTGGCCAAGACAATCATTGAACGCACACAGTTGCTATCAATATTGTTGAACGACAATACTCCCGAGAACATAAGCCGTCAAGAGAATCTTGCCGAACTCATCAATGGCGTGACCGACTTTGTCGAGGCAAAACAGGAGGAAGATGATGAGAACATCTTACTTACCGACTATCTTGCTCAAATATCATTGATGACCGATCAAGATGAGGAAAACAATGACGGAGACTGCGTTACACTGATGACCGTACACGCTGCCAAAGGACTAGAGTTCAAAAATGTGATAATCGTAGGCGTAGAGGAAGACTTGTTCCCCTCTTACATGAGCGTAAACTCACTGCGAGACATTGAAGAAGAACGACGCCTGTTGTATGTCGCTATAACACGTGCCAAATCAACATGTATACTCACATATACATCTTCAAGATTTATCAATGGGCAAACTAAGGCTTGCACAATAAGCCGTTTTGTAAAAGATATTGACCCTGTATATCTTGACCTGTCAAATGCAGGTAACGAAGCATTAACTCCAGCACAACCAAAACGACAACACATTGAATGGTCTCCCCAGGTGCGACAAGCATATACACCTACTAGAGCTCCACGCCCTGCTGTCCAATCAGTGCCAATCCGTCAAACAGCTGTTGCAGGTAACAAAAATTTTGCCATACACAGTGTTACAGAGCTAAGTGTTGGAACAATAATCAACCACTCGCGATTTGGAGAGGGCGAAATCATCACTATTGACAAGAGTGGAGCCGACGCAAAGATTCAGGTCAACTTCAAGGATGTTGGTCCAAAAACACTTTTACTTAAATTTGCTAAATTCGAAATTTCACAATAATGAATACACCATATTATATCGTTTACGAAGAGAAGTTGAGAAATAATCTTAACTTAATAACTCGTGTTATGCAAGAAAGTGGAGCCAAAATCATAATGGCTTTCAAGGCAAATGCTTTATGGAAAACATTCCCTATTTTTCGAGAATATGGCATTTGTTCTACTGCAAGTTCGGTAAACGAAATGCTTCTTGCTAATGACGAATTAGACTGTAAGGCACATACATATTGCCCTGTCTATACC
>JAGHTV010000201.1 GCA_018065165.1 Candidatus Sodaliphilus fimicaballi
ATTTTCCTGGTTGGTGAGACAAGAAAAGGATGGGGAGAATGGGTGCAACATCCCGCTAGGGATGTGATATGGTAGGCAGCCATGTAGGCGTGCCATGGGTATGCCGAAATGGCTGTAAAAGAGGTTGATAAGAATTGTCCGTGCCTTTAGGTACGGAATAGCGATTCTCATCTCACCCCATACCTAAAGGCATGGCTCTTTTGTGGTTCCTTAACCCCAGCCATATCGTCCTGCATTCGCAGGCCTTCATGGCTGGCTACCGCATTCCATCCCGATGGGATGGCAATGGTATGATGCCAACCGGAAAAATCCGCTGATCCAATATAATCACTTCAATTTCAGTAAAAAATGACATTCCTGTTTTGCTCGACATCTTGGCGAGCCTGTTTTGTGCCGAGCAAAGCGAGGGGTTTTTGTTTCACTCCCTTTACTTGGTTCAATTGAAATGAAGACCGCCGACGGAAACAAAAAAAGGCCTCGCCGTAGCGAAGCCTTAAATATCATGTCGACGGTAGTTACCGCAGTTGTATCAACGGTGCTGTGACACGAGGCGGATGGTGCCGTCGGGGTTGTAGTAGAGTTTGTCTACTGCCACCGAGCGGTATTCATTCTTGTGGCTCAAGTCGCTTGTGTGGTAGAACAGGAACCATTCGCCCTTATATTCCACGATGCTGCCGTGAGTCATAGCGCAAGAGTTAGCTGCCAGAATCATACCCTTATACTCCCAGGGACCCATGGGCGAGTCACTCATGGCGTAGTGCATGCGGTTAGCTCCGTCAAAGTTGTCGGCATAGCTCAGGTAGTATTTGCCCTTGTACTTGTGAACCCAAGCACCCTCGTGAAAGTCAACGAGACCTTCAACTTTCTTCATAGGCTCAGCTAATTCAATCATATTGTCCTTCATGCGTGCCATAAACAGGTGACTGCCACCGCCGTAGTACAGGTAGGGAGTACCATCGTCGTCGATAAACACGCAGGGGTCAATCATGTCCCATCCACCCACATATCCGTCGGGGCCCTTCATGGGCTCGTCCAGCACCTTAAAGTCGCGTTCGGGATAGTCGCTCACGGCGATACCCACCTTCCACGATGTTGCCCAGTTGCCCTCGCTAGGATGTGGGAAGTAGAAGTAGTACTTGCCATTCTTGTAGGCAGCGTCGGGAGCCCACATGAAGCCACCATCTTTGCGACCCCACTTCACCATGTCGGCATTCACAATCTCGCCATGGTCAACCCAGTTCACCATATCGTCGGTCGAGAACGCATGATACTTGTCCATGAGGTCACAACCACGAGCAGGGAAGATGTTGTGTGAAGGATACAGGTAGAGGCGACCATCTTTCCACACATGAGCCGAGGGGTCGGCAGTGTACATATGGGTAATGATAGGATTAGCACCCAGTTGAATAGGCTCATGCTTTTGTTTTTTGGGTTGAGCAGCCAGACACGATGCAGCTAAAAAAACTACTGCACACACACTGAGTGTGGCCTTAACGAGTTGATTATTCATATCTATGTATTTTAGTGTTATTTCTCAATTTACAAAGTTATTGCAAAAGCCGCAATGGCAATGTTATAAATGTAGCAAAAAATAGAAAAATGTGCCTTACGCCTTAACTTTCGCAATTTTACAATTAGCACAAGTCAATTTTTCTTTCAGTTAAATCATAAAATCCGCTTTTTGGCAATAATAATCTGCGTGATCCGCGAGATCTGTGCAAGATCAGCGAGAGGTAAAAAGTTTGCATTTGCGTTTGCGTTTGCGTTAAAATGTCGTACCTTTGCATTGCAAATGGAAGTAAAGAACAAAACAGTATATTTTGAGACTCTGGGATGCAAACTCAACTTCTCAGAGACGGCAACCATGGGCCAACTGCTCGCCGAGGCCGGTATTGCTACCGCCGAAGAGGGGCAGACGCCCGATGTGTGCGTGCTCAACACCTGCAGCGTGACCGAACTGGCCGACAAGAAAGGCCGCCAGCACATACGCAGCCTGGCGAAGCGTTTCCCCAATGCTCTCATCGTGGTTACCGGTTGCTACGCCCAACTCAAGAGTGCCGAGATTGCACAGATTCCCGGCGTAGACATCGTGCTGGGACAGGAACAAAAGGGCGACATCGTCAAGTATGTCACTCAATGGCTAACCAGCAATGAGGCTATCGAGGAGGTTACCCCCACCCGCGACATACGACGCTTTGTACCGTCGTGCGAGTGTGGCGACCGCACCCGCTACTGGCTCAAGGTGCAAGACGGTTGCGACTACTACTGCAGCTACTGCACCATACCCATGGCTCGCGGACGCAGCCGCAGTGCCACCATCGAGAGTCTTGTGGCTCAAGCCCGCGAAGTGGCCGACAAAGGTGGCAAGGAGATTGTAATCACCGGTGTCAACATAGGCGACTTTGGCAAGAATACCGGCGAGAAGTTCATTGACCTGATAAAGGCGTTTGATGCCATTGAGGGAATTGAACGCTACCGCATATCATCGATTGAGCCCGACTTGCTAACCGACGAAATCATAGAGTTTTGTGCACAGTCGCGTGCCTTCATGCCCCACTTCCACATACCATTGCAGTGCGGCAACGACGAGGTGCTCAAACTCATGCGACGCCACTACGACCGTGCCCTCTTTGCCGAGAAAGTGCGTCGCTGCCAGGAATTGATGCCCGACTGCTTCATAGGCGTGGATGTGATGGTGGGCAGTCGCGGCGAGACTCCAGAGTACTTTGAGGACAGCTACAACTTCCTTGACTCACTCTCGTTACAGCACCTGCACGTGTTCCCCTACAGCGAGCGTCCAGGCACCATGGCACTGCGCATACCCTATGTGGTGAAACAGCAGGAGAAGCAGACCCGCACCCAGCGTATGATAGAGTTGAGCGACCGCAAGCAGCGCGAGTTCATCGAGCGTTACCTAGGCACCGAGCGACCCGTGCTGTTCGAAGCCCCTCATGGCAACGCCCCCATGCACGGCTTTACCGACAATTACATACGCGTGAATGTAGAGCCTCGCCTCGACCTGGTCAACACCGTAGGCCGCGTGAGACTCGACAAAGTCAACGACGACTTTACCGTCGACGCCACTATAGTATAAACGGGCAACTAGCTATTATTATAAAATGACAAATCTGCGTGATCAGTAAGATCAGCGAGAAAGATTAAACAAAGATATGAACGACAACGAATTGAACATTAACAAGCCTGAGGTTGCGAGCTGCGACCATGCTGAGTTTGCCAATTGCGACCATCATCCTGAGAATGACTATGCCGGTCTGCAAGTAAACGCTGGTATTGAGCAACCTCCCATGGTCAATCCTTACCTCAAGAAGCGTAAGCAACGTCCGCAACTTAGCGTTAACGAC
>JAGHTV010000415.1 GCA_018065165.1 Candidatus Sodaliphilus fimicaballi
ATATAGTACTCGTTGACCTCGTGAGCATTCTTGAGGCCCTCACGTTGCATGAGCGCCTGTACTGCGGGCGACTTGTCCCATGAGCCACGGGGCACCTCGTCACCACCCAAGTGCACGATATCGAGCTTGAGGCCAGCCTCCTTGTACATCAATTCGAGTTCGGAAACTACCTTATCGACAAAGTTGTACAAACCGTCACCAGCCACGTTTACCACATTGTCGTGATAGCTCTGAGCCGATGTATATACCGATGTGTTCTCGGGTTCCCAAATCATATATTGCTCAGCCTTAGCCTTGTCGGTGCCAATGTATTTCTCGTAACGGTTCTTCATAGCCACGATAGCAGCACGTGCGTGACCAGGAGTCTCAACCTCAGGAATCACCTTTACGCCACGGGCAGCAGCATACTTGAGCAGGTGGATGAACTGCTCGCGAGTGAGATAGCCGTTGGCACTGGTTGACAAGTCGTTGGGATTGCCGTTGCCGTCAAATATCTGTGCCAGATAGCCCTTCTCGTCGAGTGTGCAACCACGACGCGAAGCCACCTCGGTAAGCTCGGGCAGACCGGGAATCTCTACACGCCACGACTCATCGTCGCTGAAGTGGAACTGCAAGCGATTGAGCTTGTAGTAGGCCATCAGGTCGATGAAGCGCAGTATGTTGTCATAGCCAAAGAAGTTACGCGAAATATCGAGCATGTAGCCACGATAGTGCAGGTCGGGGAAGTCGGCAATGTGGGCATTCTGCAGGTTGTGTCCCTTGCTATGGTCCAGTGCCGCGAGCAATGTCTTGACGCCATTGAGTGCGCCCTCGTTGCTTGCGCCCACGATTGCAATCTTACCATCGTTAACGTCGAGAGTGTAGTACTCGGGGTTAGAGTTGAGACCGCCGCTCACCTTTACGCTGATTTGAGTTGCCTGCTTTGCAGTTGCATATATGCCACGAGCCTTGAGCTCTGACTTCAGATAGTCGATGGCGGGAACCTTCTTGAACAGTCCACCACCCTTCACAGTCACAAGGCTACCCACCTTGGTGACACCATTCTTGAGTTCGACACTCTTGGGTGTGGGGAAGATGTCATAGTCGTTGCCAGTATAGGCGTCGCCTATGCCATTGATTGCCTCGTTGTAGGCATAGTTGTAATTGCCGTCGGGATAAAGAGCGTGCTCACTCCACTGTCCGTGTTTGGCAAGCTCGGCATGCTTGATGGGAGCAGGGATAGGCTCGGTAGTATTTCCATCCATCACCACATGACCTCCGTTAGGCCAGTAGCAATAGTTGACAAAAGTGCCACGCATGAGCATATCAATCACGATTGAGTCGCCAGCTGCCATAGGCTTATAGTTGGCCCCAGGAGTTACCTGATAGTAGGTGGTTGACACCTCTTTCATTGTTACGGGACAGTTCTCGGGCAACTTAAACGAACGAGAGAACTGGTTGAAGTAGAACTGCCAGTTACTGCCCAGTTGCTTACCGCTCACATTCTTGATGATGAATCGCGAACTGTAATAACCTTTCTCGGCACCATTCTTACCCATCTCCCAGCGCACCTCAATAGGGGCCTGGGCCATGGCAACGACGGCAGCCATAACAGCAACCATCGCAAGTGTAATTTTTTTAAGACTATTCATATTTTATTAGTTTTTTTATTTCCTTCAACAAGTTGGCACAGGCATCCTCAACCAGGTCAAGTGCCAGTTCAAAGTCCTCGGGACCACCATAGTAAGGATCGGGGACATAGGAGTGGCTCTGTCCCGGGCTCAAGTAGTCTCCCATCATCACCAGGCGGTCGCGTATGTCGCCGCTTGCCATCCACTTGAGGTCGCGCGCATTGTTCTCGTCCATTGCCACAATCATGTCAAATGTAGAGAAATCGCTCTGCACCACGGGACGACTGCGATGTGTGAGGTCATAGCCACGCTTGGCAGCATGGCGACGCATGCGGTGATCAGGCAACTGGCCTTGATGTCCACCATAGGTTCCTGCCGAGTCCACCTCGACGAGTGCATCCAGTCCCTCGCGTTCAAGCAAACCTTGCATCACGCCATGAGCAGCCGGCGAGCGACATATGTTGCCCAAGCACACAAACAGAACCTTGTATTTTATATTAGCAGGCATAATAATACAGTTATTCTGCAAAGTTAGTGAAAGCCTGCCACACATCAAAATCTTTCACATTAATAATTATTCGCAAGCAAGTAACGAAGGGCGTTTGGACTATTTTTTTCAGAAAAAAACGAGAAAAACGAGAAAAATTTTCAAAAATGTTTGCACGGTTCAAAAAAAAGCAGTAATTTTGCATCGCTTTTCGGGGGAAACCCCGCATGAAGTACGATCGGGATGTAGCTCAGGCCGGTTAGAGTATACGTCTGGGGGGCGTGGGGTCGCTAGTTCGAATCTAGTCATCCCGACCACGTAAGAAAAGGTTGGTAATCAATTGATTATCGACCTTTTTCTTTGTGCCCACCCTCCAGATACGAACTACTCTATGGACCGAGCTACATCCTAATCGTATTAACCGGAAGTTAACCATGAAAAGCTGACATAAAGAACTTTATAATATCAATATTTCTCACATAATAATAGTATAAAGT
>JAGHTV010000199.1 GCA_018065165.1 Candidatus Sodaliphilus fimicaballi
AGCCCACTAACCGCTGCTCACTCCCTTGAGCTCGCCTAACGGCTCGGTTACACTGATTAAAAATTTATTTTAATTTCTTTTAATTTCTGTCAGTCTATTTCCGCGAGATCTGCGAGAGGCAAAAATCTAACGATAATTACAAAACCAACTGATTACTATGCAATTCTATTACGTCGACAAGAACAATCAGCAGCAAGGTCCTGTCAGCCGCGAAGGGCTGGCACAATGTGGCTGCACGCCCACCACACTGGTGTGGCACGAGGGTATGACAAGCTGGCTCCCCGCTGGCGAAGTTCCCGAACTGGCAGGTATGTTCCCCCCGGTTCCGCCTGTAGCTCAAGCAGCAACACCTCCCACTCCTCCTGTGCCTGCTGCACCCGTAGCACCCATTGAGCCTACAACAAACCGCTACGAAACGCTCGAGCAAGAGGAAATAAAAAAGAGCAAAATCCCATACATAATAGGAGCATTGGTCGTGTGTATTGCCGCTGCTGTGGGCGCATACTACCTTGTATCCAATCATGGCCAGAACGGTGGCGAAGAACCCATTGTTAGCGACACTATTGCTGCTCCCGTGGATAGCGTACCCGTAGAGGGCGACACAGCCTTTGTAGCTCACCTCACTACCAAGCAGGTACAGCAGACATCTTACTTCATCGCCGACAACGACGACGAGGACAATCCATACGTTTACCTCACCAAGTTCATTGAGCTTCAGTGGCCCAATGAGGCAAACTTCAACATCACTCCCCTGTGCGAGGCTATGAACTACTGCATGTTCAAGAAACGCGTCGAGGATCCCAAGGTTGCGGCAAAGGGTTTCCTGTCACGCGGTGATGAAGACGGAGACGGAATGCTTAACTGGCGTCCCAACAAGACCTCGGTACATGAGGGCACCGGCGACAATGCCTATGCTTGGAACTGGTCGACCGATGTTAGCTGCACACAAGTTAGCGAGAAGTTACCCGTAAACATGGTGGCTTTCTCAATGTATGGCAGCGAGTACACTGGTGGTGCTCACGGCATGCCTTACATGTATGGCACAGTGAACTACGACTGCCAGCTAGGACAAGCTGTTGCCTATGCCGACATCTTCAATCCCGGTAGCGACAAGAAGATTCTGCAACTCATCATTTCAGCCCGTCGCAAGATGAAAGAGTATGACGCCGACTATGGCTCAGAGCCTAACCGTATCCCCAAGGAGACAATGCTCATTCTCGAGAAGTCAATCTCATTCACCTATGGCGCATACGAGATTGCACCCTATGCCGAGGGTATGCCCGAGATATTCCTGAAACTGGAGCAAATCAAGCCCTATCTCAACGACTACGGTCTGGAAATATATAGCCGCGAGCTTCCTAAACAATAGTTGCTCCATATTTCGAACTGACTATAATTTGACAAGAAACAGCAAGCCACAACCCGATAATGAGTTGTGGCTTGCTTGTATTTATAATCTATTATTGGATTATAGCCCTAAGATGATGTTGATAATTGCATTAACATCGGCCACGTCAACATTACCATCGCCAGTCACGTCGCCACGACCGTCATAAGCAGTCTTAGCAACATTACCCAGAATCATGTCAATGACGAGGTTCATATCGGCTACGTCAACATTGCCATCGCCATTTACGTCACCCTTCTTGGCATCGTTGAAACCATAGTCAATTTCCTTGACATCCAAAAACTCTTTCCACTGGTCAGTCTGCTCATAATTAGAGCGATAACCCTTGGGGACATAAAGTGTTGAATTATTCTTGTTGGTGTTTGCAAACACGTTAGTGCCCATAGTCACTCTATCGTGTACACCCTCGATACGAGAATAGATATCCATACCTGAAGTGCTAATATCAAAAGCATAATTTCCGATATTTCTCACACTGCGACCAATGGTAAGTTTCTTCAGTCCATTACATCCCCTAAAAGCATTAGCGGCAATCAGCTCCACCTTGTCGGGGATAGTTAATTCAGTAATCTTATTGCAACCGTAGAATGCACCACTGCGGATGACTGTAAGTTCTTCATTAAGTTTTACGCTCGTGAGGTTTGTACAGTTCATAAAACTAAATTCGCCAATTTCTACAAGATGTGTAGCTGCATACAGGTCAAGTGTCTTGAGCGCTGGGGTAACACCATAGATCCCTTCGCAGGCACTATTAGCAATCCTGGTGAGATAGAACTTGTAATTCTCGCCCGAAGTTTCCATACGGTTGTTGAAAGCATAGATTACAGGCATATAGCTCTGGAGAGTTTCGTCCATCTTCACGAGTATGGCTTCGCCATATACGCCATTTTTGGGCTGGGTGCGCACAACATAGTAGTTGAGGTTAGTATCCACAAAGTCAAAAATATTATTTGTGGCATTAAAAGACGAGAACTTGCTGTATCCGGTTTTTGATGAATAAGAAGTTTTGGCATAGCCCGTACAATTGGGATAATACAATCTCATATTCTCATTGCTGGGGAATGTATTCTCATAGCATGTGGGAGCATCATAAGCAGTCAGATAGACATTTTGAAGAGAAGAGCAATAATTAAACGCACTATTGCCGATCTCTTTTACCGAACTGGGAATATATACTGTCAACAGGTTAGAACAATTAGCAAATGCATTGCCATTAATATTCTGTAAGCCATAAGGCAAATGGAAATTGGTTAAGTTCAAGCATTTGTCAAACGCCCAGCTTCCAATGGTTTTCGCGCCCGAATAAATGCATGCATTGCTGGGAGCGCCCTCGGGGCAGCGAATCAATTTTGAGCCATCTTTATTATAAAGCATTGTACCAGGTTGCAGAATGCCCAGGTAGTTCTTGCCCTGGTAGCATGCATAGGTCTTGTTGCCTTCATCTACATAAATGTCTGCTAAGCTTGTACATCCGTCAACAAATGAAACCGAAACGTCATTGCACATTTCAGGGACAATGATTTCTTTGAGGTTTTTACAGCCATAAAATGCTGCATAGCCAATGGTCTCGACGCTGTTGGGCAGGCGCAATTCTGTTGCTGGAACCCCCTTGAAAGCCAGTTTGCCCACAGTCTTAATAAAATTGAAATTACTGAGGTCTAATTTCTTGACTTTGGTAAGATTAATGAAAGAGCTATCATTGATAGCACTTGCTGCACTTATTGCGGGAGCAACAACCTCGTAGTTAGAGCTTGCATCAGATATTTCTTTTGCACCACAGATTGAGAATACTCTCTCGCCCTGCGCATTCTCACTAATCACGCATGCCAAATCCAGTACATGCTTGTTGTTGACGTCATACAAATATATATAGTTATCACCAAAGTCATAAACTTTGGTAACACTCTTACAAGCACCATACACCGAGTGTGCTTTATACAATGGCACAATGTTAGCGCCATTGTTAGCCAAGAAAAGGTTTATATTTTTTTCACGGCCACCAAAAGCATTTGCATGGGTATTGGGAGGCGTGGGGGAACTCATGCACAAGGTAGTGAGACTACTGCAATTATTAAATGCGTTGGCATTAATCGTCTTAACCGATGATGGCAGATGCGCCCATACAATTATATTGCAATCAAATGCATAAGACTCGATAGTGGTCAAACCATAACCAAACTCAATACTGTGTGACTCAATGCCTGAAAACACATGAGCACCTACTGCGTCAACGTCATAGTTTTTATTGTTATATAATACACTGCCAGGAACAGCGGTAGAGCCATATAAACCATCCACATTCTTACCCGCATCAGTAAGGCTAACGAGTTTTACCTTACCACGTGCCGAATTGGTGCTTTCTTTCGTAATCTGGAAATTAAAATACTTGCCGTAAGTGAATACATCGCCCACAGCAGCACTTGCGGTGATGGCAATCACAGCACAAGCGATTAGTGATAAGAATTTCTTCATAATCTTCTATATTTTGTTTTGTTATTTTCAGTAATTGGGTACTCTTTTTTGTTTTCAGGTTTATAGTGTTACTGCTAAAAAACAGTTCCCATTATTTTAATCTGCAAATATATACAATAAATTCTACATTATCAACACATTTCCATAAAGAATAACTGAAACTGGAGCAAATCAAGCCCTATCTCAACGACTACGGCCTGGAGCTCTTCGCCCGCGAGCTCCCCGCTGAAACCAAATAACACTACTTATTTATTTCCCATACACAACATGGTGTGCAAATGTTCCTGGAACAGGAGTGTTTGCACACTGTGATTTATATTCCGTTTTCTGAAATGCAGCTTCTGACGTAAGCTGTTCAAACTTATAGGCATCAAACGGTTTATCTTTATAGTATTTCCAGAGAACATGGGTTGCGTCTTGGTCGACATGTGGCATCTGCTCAAAATAAAACTTAGCTTCTTCGCTGTTGGTAACCACATGCTTAAATATAAACTGATGAATAAAATAATCAAGAGCACGCTTATTATGTTTCCAGTAATTATATATCGCATTGCGCCATGCGCCCAGCAAAGGATGTCCTTTCTTGCTCACAATAAAACAGTTTTGAATGAAAGTGTGTGGGTATATGTTCTTACCCGCCAGATACATGAAGAAATCACAAGATGTGATATCTTCTGAAATTCTGTGAGGCAAAAAATCGGTAGCATCGAGCCACACGCCACCATATTGCCACAATAATTCTACACGGCATATATCGGAAAAGTGAGCATCCCCTATCAGTCCCTTCTTCCTCTTATCAATAATATAGTCAGGCAAAGTGATCCAGTCTGAAATATGTTCCTCGTCAATAATCACAAGTTGGCCTGGATGATGCTTGTTCACACTGCGCCAACATGCCTTCACAACGTTAGGGGCATGTTTCTCACCTTGTAACCACATCGAAAAGAACTTTTTAGATGTTTCTAAAGTAATGGGCATGGGAGGCACATCAATGGGAATTTGTCTCAAATACCATTGTATAAAGCGATAAGATATTAATGGTTCGTCAGGACGCTTTCCTCCACATCGCCATTCTGGATAGCATACGTGCTTCCAGAACATCCTTATGAAGTTATTTATGGTTTTAGCAATACGGTAATTCATAACCAATAATCAATTTGCTTGCGACAACACAGTTATACAGCCTCAAAGATAGTAAAAAACGACAAAAAAACATTGAAGATTTGGCATTTTTATCTTGTCAGCATAAAATTCCCATGATTTTTCGTAAATTTGCAAAAAATTACTGAACACTTAGATAAAACAAGATATAACTATGGCACTTCAATGCGGTATCGTAGGCCTTCCCAATGTGGGCAAGAGCACCCTTTTCAACTGTCTGTCAAACGCTAAGGCACAGTCGGCTAACTTTCCCTTCTGTACTATTGAGCCCAATGTGGGCGTGATTACAGTCCCCGACGAGCGTCTCAACGAGCTCGCCAAGATATGTAACCCCAAGCGCGTAGTTCCCACTACAGTCGAGATTGTAGATATCGCCGGCCTCGTTAAGGGTGCGTCTAAGGGCGAGGGTCTAGGCAACAAGTTCCTGGGCAACATCCGTGAGACCGATGCCATACTGCACGTGCTGCGCTGCTTTGACGACGGCAACGTAACTCACGTAGACGGCAGCGTTGATCCTGTACGCGACAAGGAAGTCATCGACCTTGAGCTGCAGCTGCGCGACCTCGAGAGCGTGGAGACACGCATTGCCAAGGTACAGAAGCAGGCTGCTACTGGCGATCGCGAGGCAAAGGTTGCCTACGAGGTGCTCAAGCGCTACCAGGAGGCCCTGCAAAGCGGCAAGAACGCTCGCAGCGTAGAACTCCTGAACAAGGACGAGGAGAAGGTGGCTCACGACCTGTTCCTGCTCACCAACAAGCCTGTGCTCTACGTGTGCAACGTTGACGACGCAAGTGCAGTTGACGGCAACCAGTATGTTGACGCCGTGCGCGAAGCCGTTAAGGACGAGAATGCCGAGATTCTGGTGGTAGCCGCTCAAACCGAGAGCGAGATTGCCGAACTCGAGACTGCCGAGGAGCGTGAGATGTTCCTCGCCGAGATAGGTCTGCAAGAGAGTGGCGTGAACCGCCTCATCAAGGCTGCCTACTCATTGCTCAACCTGCAGACATTCCTCACCGCCGGTCCCGACGAGTGCCGTGCATGGACCTTCCGCAAGGGCAGCAAGGCTCCACAGTGTGCTGGTATCATCCACACCGACTTTGAGCGTGGATTCATTCGTGCCGAGGTCATCAAGTATGACGACTACATCGCCTATGGTAGCGAGGCAGCCGTAAAGGAGGCAGGCAAGATGCACGTCGAGGGCAAGGAATATGTGTTCCAGGATGGCGACATCGTGGTGTTCCGCTTCAACGTCTAAGTTCTATATCCCCAACACCATAACACTCTTATACGACCGCTATGAGAGTACTGCTGGCTAACAAGTTTTATTATCCCCGTGGTGGTGACTGCGTGGCGATGCTCAACACCGAGCGAGCATTGCGCCAGCGTGGCCACGAGGTGGCTGTGTTTGCCATGCGACACCCACTCAACCTAGAATCGACGTGGAGCAAGTACTGGCCCAGCGAGGTAAGTTTCGACGGTCCGCTCAGCAGCAAGCTCAAGGCCGCCAGCCGCATACTGGGCGGAAATGGCGTGGCCAAGGCTTTCACTCGCCTACTCAACGACTTCAAGCCCGAGGTGGTTCATCTGCACAACATACACTCACAACTGTCGCCAGTGCTGGCACAGCTGGCACACAACCATGGCTGCCGTGTGGTGTGGACTATGCACGACTACAAACTCTTGTGCCCCGCCTACTCGTGCCTTGACGGCAGCGGCAGGGTGTGCGAGCAATGTATGACTGGCAGCAAGTGCAATGTGGTGAAAAAACGCTGCATGAAGGGCTCGCTCGCAGCAAGCCTAGCAGCGTGGCTCGAGGCAGTGAAGTGGCCTCTATCATCGCTCATGCAATGGACCGACGCTGTAATATGCCCTAGCCAGTTTATGGCCCGCATGATGATAAAGGCAGGTCTTGACAAGAGTAAGATTTCGGTCGTCCACAACTTTACCAATAGGACTCCCGAGGTTGTTGCCTGTCGCGACAACTACTACTGCTATGTGGGTCGCCTGTCGCAAGAAAAAGGCATTACACGCCTCCTAGAGGTGGCACAGCATCTGCCCTACCAGCTCAAGGTGGCAGGCACAGGTCCGCTCGAAGCTGAACTGCGAGAGAAATATGGCAGTAATGAAAACATTGAGTTCCTAGGACAACTCACGCCCCACGAGGTGTCGCAACTGTTGCAGCAAGCACGCGTCACGGTAATGCCATCGATGTGGTATGAGAACAATCCGCTGGCAGCCATCGAGAGCCTGTGTGCAGGCACTCCTGTAGTGGGCACCAACATGGGCGGCATCCCAGAGCTCATCAACGACTCTAACGGCGTAGTTACGCCCATAGAGCATCTGGGCGAAGCCATTACCCAGGCAATGGCCACACCATGGAATCACAACGGCATAGCGGCCGCCGCACACAGCATTTACAATGAGGAGCGCTACATAGCGCAGTTGATTAAGGCTTACACTAAGTAGTGTAATAATCTACCTCGGCCGCACGATAAGCCATGATAGTATCTATGGCTATCTGATCCCACGAATATTTTGTCATGTTGTAAGTACGACGCGCAGCAGGTTTTGAAATCTTGCGGTAGAGCTCATTGCACAGGCTGTCCATGTTGTCGACATGGAAGTGGTCGAGCGGATCGAGCTCGGGTAGCATGTTGGGCTTAATGTCGCTCACCAGCACATCGAGGCCGTAAGACATAGCCTCGAGCAACGAGATTGACAATCCCTCATGAGTTGAAGGCAGCACAAACAGGGCCGCTGCACTCATCACCTGAGCCAACTTGTCGCCCTTGATAAATCCGGTGAGCACAACACCTGCCTCGCGTGCCTTGGCCTTGAGGTCTCTACTATACTGGTCGTCGATGTCGCTATCGCCCACCAGTACCAGTTTCTTGCCACAGGTGCTGATGCGGCCAAATGCGTCAACGAGCATATCGAGGCGTTTTTCGGGCACGAAGCGAGCTACTGCTACGACATACTCTCCCGGGGTGAGGCCCAACTCGTTAAGGTAGTCGTAAGACTGTGGCACAGGAGGTTCGTTAACGCCATTGGGTATCACATGCACCTTGCTCGCGTAGCCATACTCGTTGACAAGTCCATCGGCAATCTCATTGCTGATGGCAATCACGCTGTTAGAGTACTTCATCATGCACCACTCGCCCAGCTTGATGATGGCACTAGCCACACTGCCCCACTTGTCGCGGTTATAGTCGCTGCCATGACTTGTAGCAACCACCTTGAGGCCCAGCAAGCGTGCCACAGGAGCCATCAGACAAGGTCCCACTCCATGGATGTGCACCACCTTGGCCATCACGCGGCGGGCATACAACACTCCCATGAGGGTGTGCAGTGCAGCCTCGAAGTGCTTGCTCTTGACACTTGCTATGTCAAACAGTTTTACACCCTTGTACTCCTTGAGTCCTGCTGTTGCACCCACATAGTCGCTACGACGCACCACGGTAACATCGGCTCCCCTTTGAGCCAAGCGGGGGCACAATTGCTCGCAATGCGTCTCGATGCCTCCCTGTATGCCAGGAATGCCTCGTGTTCCAGTTACTACAACCTTTATCATATCGTTACTTTCTTGAAATCAATGTTGCACTCATGCCACACAGGCTGCGCATCTTGTTGTAGAGCACCCAGGCGGCAGGCTTATAGATGTACTTGTGCATCACGGGCGACACGGTTCCCACCATCCAGCAGTTCTTGGGGCATGAGCGCACCTTATCGCGCACGCTCTGTGCCTGCTCGCTGTTCCATAGCTGCATGAAGTCCTGACACTGGTGTATGTTGCCCATGCTTTGCATCCACTTGTCCTTTTCCATACCGTTGCAGGGATAGACCTCACCCCACGGGTCGATGAAGAAGTTGGCCGATCCCGCCTCGCAAGGCAGTAGTCGGCGACCTCCGTTCACATAGTTGATGAGGCCCATGTTGAAATAGGCGCGGAACCACGACTTAGGATGCTTCTCGGCAAGCTGCATATCGACGAGACGCTTGAAGTCGGCCACCACGGGAGCCTTGTCGGCAATCACGTTGTCGCTCTTGTGGAAGTAGAACGAGTTGTGCAGCGCAGCTGTGGCAAACTCCAGCCCCATCTCGCTCGCAAGCTTGTACAGCTCGAGCATGTCGGCCGAGTTAGCACCACCCACCGTGCAGCCAAACCCTATGTCCTTTACGCCCATCTCTTGCAGCGTCTTGAGCGTCTTGAGTCCGCGTTCAAATCCACCTTGACGGCCACGCAACTCGTCGTTCTTGGCAGCAAGGCCCTCGATAGAGATGCGTATGCCTATGTTGGGGAACTCCTTGGCAAGCGCAATGACACGCTCGTGAAACCATCCCGATGTAGAGATCACGATGCGAGGCGACTTGGTGTAGCACACACGCACAATGTCGGCCAGGTCGGTGCGTACAAAGGGCTCGCCACCAGTCAGGTTGATAAACTTGAGCTGCGGCAGGCACTTGAGGTCATCGGCCTTAATCTCCTCGCTGCCCTGCGTGGGGTTAGCCCAAATGTTGCACATCTTGCAGTGCATGGGACAGCGGTAAGTCAATATAATCGACGCATCGGTAGGACGGTTTGCTTTCATATAATATATAACGCACAAGCACGCCCTGTTATTGCTCTATGCCACCAATAAATCGCCCTCCAGTTGCAAACACATAAAAAACGCTTACAGGGTAACCGCTTTTTACTGGAAAATCACTAAATTTGCAACACTATTCAAGAATCGATATGGC
>JAGHTV010000240.1 GCA_018065165.1 Candidatus Sodaliphilus fimicaballi
ACCACAGGCTCCTCGATATAAGTGTTCCACTCGCCACAGGCAGGACACTTGCCCACCCACTTAGGCGACTCGGCACCACAATTCTTGCAGTAAAATACAGTCTTGTTACCCTTTGCCATAATACTTTATCTCCTGATATCTCGAAATGTCGATTTTTTCGAAATATCGATTTCTCGATGTTAAAAAATAATCTGCGCAATCCGCGCAATCTGCGAGAGAAAATTACTTGAGTGACTCTCGCATGAACTCGCTGATGGTGATTGCGGCTGCTACGCCCACGTTAAGGCTCTCGCTGCCGTTGCTGGGTGCTGCGGGTATGAGCAGACGCTTGGTCACGCAACGCTCCACCTTGGCACTGATGCCTTGACCCTCGTTGCCAAACACCACGAAGCACGGTTTGTCGAGCTTGCTGCCGTAGATGTTCTCGCCATTGAGGAAGGTGCCATACACTGGCAACTCGTTGTACTCGTCAAAGAGGTCCTCAAGGTCGACATAGTGAACCTTGACGCGTGCAATGGCACCCATAGTGGCTTGCACCACCTTGTGGTTATACACATCGACCGATGTGCGGCTGGCAAAGATGTTCTTGATGCCATACCAGTCGGCCAGGCGTATGATGGTGCCCAGGTTGCCCGGGTCCTGCACGTTGTCGAGCACGATATTGACGCCGGCACGCACCTCCTCGGGGTTTATCTCCACCTGTGGAGTCTCATACACGGCAATCACCTCGCTGGGGGTGGTGAACTGTGACATGCGACTCAGTTGCTGCTTGTTGGCAAACATTATCTTCTCGCGATGTCCGGCGTGGCCACACTGGTCATACCACACCTTGGTGGCTATGAGCCAGCGGCAGTTAAATGCCTCCCAGGTGTCGCGCACGCACTTTGTTCCCTCGGCCACAAACAGGCCCTCCTCGTCGCGATGATGCTTATTGCTCAGCGACTTTACCGTCTTGATGATATAGTTGTTTATTTCAGCCATTGCTTTCTACTTGATTTATAGTGCAAATTTACCACTTTTCAGCCACATCACCAAGAGTTATTGTGGCCAGATGGTAAATAAAAAGCCCCAGCAGTTTTCCCTATAGTGACTGCTAGGGCTAGAGCGTGTGTCGTGTCTTTACCAGGGTATTGTATATTGAGTGCCGCTACGCATTGCTGGTGCTGCGGGCACTGGGCTTGTAAGAGCGTGAGATGTGATGCGTCGTTGCGATGCTATTGCCATACCAGTACTCCAACCCTGAGTCATGTTGCGCACCTGCACTCGCACCACTCCCATAAACTTGCCAGCCATAGAGATGACGCGTTGCATCACTTCCTCAATGCTGTTGAAGTTGCTTTGTGTGATGCGCACCAGTGTCTTGCCATTACACATTACCGAAGCAAAGATTACATCGGTGTTGTCAATCTTGTGAGTGTCAAATATTGAAGTCATTTCCATAGCTGTATTGTTTTGTTTCACGCTGCAAAATTACTCTATAGATGTGCCACTACTAGGCACAGGTGTGCAAATTGAGGTTAAATCTATTTTTTTCGTTTCCTTTGGCAATTATGTGGATATTTTTTGGTATCTTTGAAGTCACAAACAACAATTCACGACATAAAAAACTACCCGATGAAGTTTAGCGATATATTAGGTAACGAACAAGCTGTAAATCGTGTGCGACAACTTATTGATAATGACCGATTGCCACACGCTTTGCTCCTGCATGGCGATCCAGGAACGCCCAAGTTGGCACTGGCCCGCGTCATGGCTCAGTACATGCATTGCACTAATCGCAGCGGTGGCGAGCCCTGTGGTGTGTGTCCCTCGTGTCGCCAGCACGCTTCGCTCAACCACACAGATACCTTCTTCTCGTTTCCCTATCTCAAGCGTGACGACAGCAGTGTGTGCGACGACTTCATCCCCGAGTGGAAAGACTTCCTGGCCGAGAATCCCTTAGTTGAGGATTATCAGGCATGGCTCTCGCTGCTCAAGAACGAGAATTCACAGCCTGCCATCTTGGTCAGGGAAAGCGACAACATAGTGCGCAAGATGAGCATGAGTGCGTTTACATCCAAGTATAAGGTGCTCATAATGTGGTTGCCCGAGAAGATGCGTGAAGACTGTGCCAACAAGCTGCTTAAGCTCATCGAGGAACCATTTGACGACTGCAAGTTCATCCTTGTAAGCAACAATGCCAAGGAGATATTGCCCACCATAATCTCACGCACGCAGCGTGTCGAACTCATGCGTGTGCCTCTCACAACCATAGCCCAGTACATGACCGGGGCCTATGGCATCGACATGCAAGAGGCTATGGCAATGGCTGCAACGGCCGATGGCGATGTGGCTCAGGCTGTCAGACTCATGCACACCGATAGTGAGAACCACGAGTTCCATGAGAGATTTGTTGAACTCATGCGACTGGCCTACATGCGTGACCTGGTAAAGCTGCGTGACTGGAGCGAGACCATTGCTGCCATGAAGCGCGAGAAGTCGCGTCGATTCCTGGCCTACTGTGCCCGTCAGGTGCGCGAGAACTTCATCTACAACTTGCACACACCAGGTCTCAACTATATGACTCGCGAGGAGGAGCAGTTCAGCACTCGTTTTGCTCCGTTTATCAACGAGAACAATGTAGAGCGTATGTTTGACGAGTTTACCCGTGCCGATGCCGAGATACAAGGCAATGGCAACGCACGCATCATCTTGTTTGACATGGCCGTGAGAACAACAATTTTAATTAAGCGTTAGTCCCCATTTACAATGAATTATACACCATTCCTTAAGCAGGTAGCAAACTACTATGTCAATTCCAGCGAACTGGACACCACGGTGTTTGTTTTCCCTAACCGCCGCAGTTCGCAGCAATTTGAATACTACCTCAAGTCGGCTATCGATCACCCTGTGATATTGCCTCGCTTGATGTCGATGAACGATTTTGTCGACCACTATACAAGCAACTCGGGACTTGTGAGCGCTTCGCCCATCGAGGCTCTGTTCATCCTGTATCAGGCAACTTGCAATGTAATGGGCGACAATGCAGGTGAGTTTGACAAGTTTGCCTTCTGGGCACAACTCATTGTCAACGATTTTAACGATATTGACATGAATCTTGTCGATGCTCACGACCTGTATCGCAATATCGACCAATATCGTAACATTACCACCGACTATCTCACCCCCGAGATGAAGGAGGCAATACGACACATCTTTGATATAAATGTAAAGGATGGCGAGGGCAAGTTCTGGCAACAAGATGCTGCTCCCATTCCCGTAGAATCTTATGGTGAGGTGCAACGCAGTTATGTAACGCTGTGGAATAGCCTTGCTGACATTTACACCGAGTATGGT
>JAGHTV010000205.1 GCA_018065165.1 Candidatus Sodaliphilus fimicaballi
CGACCATAGTAGACCTCGACCTCGGGTACTGCAACATCATAGCAAAATTAATGTAACCGGAAAAAATCGACAACCCGCCCCCCAGAAACCCCGGACAACCCGGAAAAGCCGCCCCCCAGAGTACCCAGTTGCTAAAAAATCACCACCATACACACAAAAAAAACGGAACCCATCGCTGAGTTCCGTTAGTGATTCGCACAGGATTCAAACCTGTAACCTTCTGATCCGTAGTCAGATGCTCTATTCAGTTGAGCTAGCGAACCATTTATTTCCGTTTTGCGAGTGCAAAGTTACTGTAATTATTTGGACTGACCAAATATTTTTGTAACTTTTTTTGATAAAATTTTATCAGTCTTTTGCTCCCGCCTATGTTTCAAGCTATTAGAGCAACCAAGTTGCAACAGCCCAAACAGCAAAAATTACAAGAGCAATGAGAGTTGGTCCCACGAGAGTCTTGTAGTCTACGAGATACAGACCTTGCTTGGGAACATCAACGGGTTCGGGTTTCTCATTAGCAGTTGCGAGTTGCTGCTCGTCAACGGGATTGATTGTTTGCTCCTCTTCGTTATATAAACAAGCCTTCATATTATTCTGTGTTATTATTGTTTGCGTGTGCAAAGTTAGTTATTATTTCGGGAATAACGATAGGTTTTGCAAAAAAATATATAGTTTTTGTGTAACTTTGCACTTGCCTCTCTCACAGAGGCACAGAGAACACCGAGAAAACATCTTGGTATATTTACAACATTTTCATGACAAAACGGTGAAACGCAATCTATACATATTCAACCCCGAGAACGACATGGCACTGGGCTGTGGTCGCGACAGCTACAATGCTCCGGCGTGGACGCTGCAATTCAGGCACGACCTGGAGTTGCTGCCTGCCTATGTAGCAGAGCCTGGCAGCCTAATTCTGGTGCAAGATGCCATAGCTTCACAGCAATGGCTCAACGCCCGCGGACTCGATGTTGAGGCCGTTGAGGCTAAGCAGTTGCACACACTGCGTGATGTGGCAATCAAGCCTTGGGGATGGAGCATGCCGCTGTGCAAGGAGTTGGCCCACGCCGGTGTACACGAGTCGCTATTGCCCACGCGAGAGCAGATGATGACCGTGCGCGAGTTGGCCCACCGCCGCACCTCGATTGCTGTGCACGAGGCCATAAGGCAAGAGTGTCGCCGCGAGTTCTCCCCTATCCCTGTAGAGATTGACAGTGCCGAGGCAGTACTAGAGTGGTCAGTAAGGCATCCAGGATGCTTCATCAAGACTCCATGGAGTGGCAGCGGACGCGGCATATATCGCGCCATAGACACGGGCACGCTGCAGTTTGAGCGTTGGTGCCGCGGTGCCATTGCCAGGCAAGGCTCGGTCTTGTGCGAGGTGGCACTCGACAAGGTGATGGACATGGCACTGGAGTTCAGCTGTGACAAAGGAATGTGTGAGTTTGTGGGATACTCGGTGTTCAAGAGCGACGGCCAGAACCAGTATGGAGGGGGCATCGTGGCGTCGGTCGAGCATCTGCACGACATCATTGCCCAGCAATATCCTGCCATCGACGAGATGACCGAGGCTATGCGTCGCGTGGTGGAGAGGCTGATAGCCCCACACTATAGCGGTTATCTGGGTGTGGACAAGCTGCTGTATCGCGATGGCGACAAGGTGGAGATTGACCCGTGTATTGAGGTGAACCTGCGTTGCACCATGGGACTGGTGACCAGTGTGCTGGGCCAACGACATGGTATGAGGGGCACATTTGCGATCGTACCATCGGCCCAAGCAACATACCCGTTAACACCTTTATATAAAAACACCCGCCACACAGCTACCCTTATCCCCTAAAAGAAAAATATTCATCACGAAATAATGTCATAGCAAGCTATGACCAAACCAAAACAATAAAGGGCGAACCCGAGAAATCTCGATTCGCCCTCTACTGTTTTAGTTACGCTCTGGCAAAGCCGTCACATTATTTCGTAATGAACAAAAATACGGTCTCTCAGCCTTTTTAAAATAATCAAAATTGTTGTGGTGTGCTTTTCAACTACATTGAATGAATCTTTAGAATGCCATAATACTATTATCCTTGAAGTAAAAGCGTTCTATCTGGGCACGACCGAAAGTTCCAAAATTTACCAATATTGCTATTGGAAATTTTGTTCCTCTTAAATAACTAAATGTTTGATAATGTTCCTCCTCCTTTAACTCAGATATTGCTTTACACTCTATAATAACATTCCCACGAGGCATAATCACAACAATGTCCATCTTGAGATAGGTCTTCAATGGTTCACCCATGAATATAGGATGATATTGAAATTCTCTTCTTGCATCAAATCCTCGCATTGTCAGCAATTTATGGAGTGCTTCTTGATAAACATATTCGGGCAAGCCACAACCGAGTTCATTATGAACATCGTGCATACATGCAATTATTGGATAAACATATTGCTTAAGTTCTTCACGCAACTGAGGTGACATTTCGTTTGTTTTCATATCACAAAATTACAACCTTATTGCCACATTACAAAGAATTAATAATCCATAAATTACCACGCACATAATTTTGTTTATTGCAAGAAGGCGAAGCCTAATTTTTGTCACTTTTATTATAAATGGTAGCGACGATGTCGCGTAAAAATGCCAATAAGAAATGGAATCAGAAGTTTACTTCAAGAGACCATTTCTTACTGGTGTTTTTAAGCCGAAGGGCTTACCATTTTATAATAGAAGTGATATTTTTCTTTTTCTCGCGTCAAGTTAGAAGGTCTTGAGCAGGGTGTATAAGTGATTGACGGGAAGGCCCATGACATTGTAGTAGCAACCGTTGATGCCTATAATGCCCATGTAACCTATCCACTCCTGGATGCCGTAGGCTCCTGCTTTGTCATAGGGGCGGTAAACGTCTATATAGTGATAAATCTCTTTGTCGGTCAATGAAGCAAATGTCACCTCGGTAACATTGCTGAAGGTCTCCTTCTTGTCGGTGGTGGCAATGGTAACGCCCGTAATCACCTGATGTGTTCGTCCCGAAAGGGCTCGTATCATGCGATAGGCATCGGCCCGGTCGGCGGGCTTGCCCATTACTTCGCCTTCACATATCACAACGGTATCGGCAGTGATGATGAGTTCGTTGGCGGCTAGACTGTAGGCCGAGGCCTTGAGTTGCGACAGATAGGCAGCCACTTCGCTCACAGGCATCGAGGGGTCGTATGACTCATCAAGGCCCTTAATGGTTTCTACACGAAATTTCACTCCCAGCTGACCAAGGAGCTCGCGGCGGCGTGGCGAGTTGCTCGCCAGCACTATGTCATATCGGTTGAGATTGTCAAGCATGATGTATTATCAATTCCTTACACGCATACTTCTTGGGTACGCTGTAAGGCGGCAGTTAACCATAATTGTATTTTCTTTTTTGCAAAATTAGTTCAAATTCTGTACTTTTGCAAGCGATGAAAAGAACATTACTTATAATAATATCAATAGTACTGTGGGCGCTTACGGCCATGGCACAAGAGGAGCAATACAAACTGCGACACGATAGCCTTTTTGTATATGAGTCGTGGGAGTCCATATTTAGCGGCGAAGCCGATCACCTCATAATCAATCCCGAGGTTGCCGTGTACCCACCCGATGATGTGGAATTTGACGGCATCAAGAAGGAACTCAACAAGATATTGAAAGATGAGGCGGTAGCAGTGGCATGGGGCGACTCGCTGTGGTACATAAACAGCCAGTGGTTGAGGAAAAACTTCAAGGGCGACTGCAAGAAGATGCGCGACTATGTGCCACTGTACTTCTCGAGCAAAATAGCCTTTGTGCAATGGACTGGCACGGTGGTGTCTAAGTTCATGATACAAACCTTTGACCTGGATGTAAACGACTATCTTGACAATGGCGAAATATACCTGCTCAACTTTGAGAACATGATGGTGGAGAAAGTGGACAGCAACCGCCTGAGCAACTTGCTGAGCTTATACCCCGACCTGCAGCGACGCTACGACTCGATGCGCGACTACAAGGAGACATATATGATAGCCGATTTCTTCTTGCAATATGTGCAACGCATATCACAAGACCCAAACGTTCCTTTTCTGTTTTAACGATAACGTAAACGATAACTTTTTTCAACCACAGATTAAACTGAAAAGGGAATTATTTTACAGATTTATCAGATTGAATGTTGCATAAAATGGTGTAACAATCTGTTTAATCTAGTTTTAAATTCCCAAAAGGAAAAATCAATCTGGTAAATCTGTGGTAAACGATAACGCTAACGTAAACTTTTTTCAACCACAGATTAAACTGAAAAGGGAATTATAAACACTAACTACAATGTGCTCGGCCATATATGGTCGAGAAAACAGCTTCTCGGCCTTTCAAGGGCGAGAGAATGAAATAGAAAACCCTAGAAATTCTAGAACAATCTAGAAATTTCTAGGGTTTCTCTTATTCGGTTATTAAGATTAGTCCTTAACTTCCCAGCCGAGAGCTGAAGCGCCGAGGATAGCAGCATCGGCCTCTTTCATCTCGCTGAAGACAATCTTGATCTTGCCACGCCACAAGGGAAGAACATTTTTGTCAAAGGCTTCCTTGATGGGTTTCATGATGATGTCGCCGCTCTTAGCCAGACCACCGAAGATAACGAATGCCTCGGGAGCCGAGAATGCAGTAAAGTCGGCAAGAGCCTCACCCAGGATATTACCTGTGTA
>JAGHTV010000400.1 GCA_018065165.1 Candidatus Sodaliphilus fimicaballi
CTTGCGGCCGTCCTTGAGCGATGTTATGGCGAGTTGTGCGATTTCCTCCATGGGCAGGTTGAGGTACTTCCAGTTGTGGCCGTCCTGCACATGACGATCGAGGTCAACCTCATAAGTCTTGTGGTAGGGGTGACGGGGATCGTTCATCACCATGATGAATGAGCCGTTGATGGGACCACCCACTGTCTCGCGGTAGAACTCCATGGGGGTGTACG
Source organism: Candidatus Sodaliphilus fimicaballi (assembly GCA_018065165.1). Taxonomy (GTDB): domain Bacteria; phylum Bacteroidota; class Bacteroidia; order Bacteroidales; family Muribaculaceae; genus Sodaliphilus; species Sodaliphilus fimicaballi. Next base: position 216 of record JAGHTV010000400.1, read on the forward strand.
TCTTGGGCTCGCCCACGGGGTTGCCTTTCTTGTCAACATGGGTGTAAGTGAATTGCTTGACGGGTTCGCCCAGAGTGAGGCACAGCATGCGATAAACCTGTGACAGCATCTCGGTCTTGCGTGTCTCAACGGCAGTAGCCTTAGCCTTGCTGGCAACCATCTGACGCAGTTCCAGGCCATACTCGCGCAGTTTGCTCTTGATGAGCTTTGCCATCACGCGGGTGTTCTCGGCCGAGAATGTCTCGGGCATAGCACACATGGGCACCAAGCCATACTTGTCGGCAAGGTCGCTCACGCCGCAGAAGGTGCCACCATCGTTGATGGGCGACTTGAACAGGAACTGCACCTTGGCATCGTCGATGGGCAGGTTGGCGGTGTTGATGACGCCTTGCAGCATGATGTTGGCCTTCTCGAGCTGGTCGTAGAAGAATGTGTATACATGTGAGTATTCTACACACAGCGTGTCGTTGTGGCGCTTGGCAAAGTTTGCACGCAACACATTGAAGCCGCTGAACATCCAGCAACGGCCTGATTGCTTCTGGTTGTGGATGTTTTGTGTGGGAGTCTCAACTGAGAATTTCTTGTTGGAGAAACTGCGGGCCTTGAAGTTCTTGGCAAGGTCGTCGATGTTGTTGGTTGCCACGGCGTTAAACAATGCATTGTTGTTGGGGTTGGCTTGCTGAGCCTTCTCAAAGGTCTGCAGCATTGCGGGTGTTATGCCGCCGTCGGCTTGTGCGCTTGCACTGGCTGCTACAGCCACAGCGCCAGCGAGTAAAAGATGTCTAATATTCATAGTAGTCAGTGATTTTTTACAAAGGTAGTGATTTTTGGTTAAAGTTGAATAGTTTAAGGAGGTTATGAATGGAAAAAAGTAAAAGATATGAGTAATTTTTTTGCGCATATTGGGAAATGTTATTAATTTTGCGTAATTAATCCAATTAGGGTTAAAAAGTTCACATACTTGTATGCTGTATAAAAATATCCCAAACTGTTGAAGTTCTAAAAAAAACATAAAACTTGGCGCCCTTGCCCAGGGCGATTATATATTTGTAACATAAATAAAAATAACTAAATTTCCGGTGATGAAAAGAATTTACACGTTTTTGTTAGTGGCTCTAGCCACAGTTAGCTCGGCTATGGCCTATAGCTTTATGGCTGGTGGCTTGGCCTACAATATTAATAGCGACGGACGCACTGTTACCGTCACCTACACGTCATCTCAAAGCCCGCTGACATATTCCTCTAAAAGCACTTGTGAGAGGAAAGGTATCGTCAACTATAGCAATTGGGGCGAGGGAATGGTGGATATCAATATCCCCGAGTCGGTTACTTATAATGGTATCACCTATGTTGTTAATGCCATCGGCGACGGTGCATTCTGTTACTGCGATAAGATTACAGGCAAACTCACTATTCCCAGCACTGTGACCAAGATAGGCAATAGCGCTTTTCAAGGTTGCAAGGGTCTCACTGGTGACCTCATTATGTCCAACATTATTTCTGTGGGCGAGTATGCATTCTACGGGTGTGAAGGATTGGATGGAGTTCTCAAGTTGGGTCAGTCTTGTTCTCACATCATGAAGTCGGCATTCAATAGCTGCAGTAATCTCCATGGCGAACTTAAATTGCCCGAAGGTATGCAGATTATTGAAGAAAAGGCATTCTATGCCTGCAGAGGTTTTTCAGGCAATCTTTTCTTGCCGTTAACCTTGACTAACCTGGGCAAAGAAGCCTTTCGTGGTTGCTCTGGTTTTACAGGTAGTCTGAGAGTTCAAGGCGAGTTGACTCGCGTCCCCTATGGTGCCTTCTACGGCGGTCACTACAACTTTATCACCCTTGGCAACAACATTACCATTATCGAAGATGTTGCTTTTGCCGATTTTAGAAACTATAAAGGAGAGCTGTCGATACCTTCTGCTGTAAAATCCATCGGTGCCGAGGCGTTCCGCAACTGCACGATGTCGTCTTTGCGTTTCCAGATGTATGCCGATCTCAAGTCAATAGGTGACGGGGCATTCTTTGGATGTACCAACCTCACTGGCAGCCTCACCCTTGCCGACAATCTCACAAGCCTGGGTGCTAGTGCTTTTAAGAATTGCGATAACTTGACCGAAATCAGGGCCATGAGTCTGGCCACAATCGGCGAAAATGCGTTTGCCGGTTGTAGTAAACTTGCCTATTTCTATAGCAATGCTATCGAGAGCATAGGTAACAAAGCATTCTCCGGTTGCAAAAGTCTTGAATCGTTCTATCTTCCTGTTACTACCAAGTCGCTGGGCCAAATCGTGTTTGATGGCTGCAACCTCTCTAAGGGCTTGAAATGTGATGCTCCCACGCCTCCCACGCTGGAGTACACATTCTATTGCTATGCCTTCCCCCTCCAGGTTCCGTCAAATGTCGAGGCTAAATATCGTGCTGCCGACGGCTGGAAGAACTTCTTCCGCAACTTTGCCGACGAAAACGGCGTCCGCTACCAGATATGCGACAACAACATCGATGTTGAGGTGACTTTTAGTAACAACGCACCCGAATTCAACTACATGTACTTGAAGAACAGCCGCATCACTATCCCCTCGTCGGTAATCTTTGAGGGCAAGGGATATAACGTTGTAGGCATTGCTGCTTACGCGTTTCAAGGTGCCAAAGGGCTGGTAGGCATTGCTTTGCCCAATTCAATTACTAAAATTGGTGTGTCTGCCTTCGAGAAAAGTGGTCTTACAGGGGCTTTGACAATTCCCACATCGGTAACTACTTTAGATTCCAATGCCTTTGCCTACTGTACAGGAATCACAGGTACGGTAACCGTTCCTGCAAGCGTGAACAATATACCATCTGGCGTGTTTAGAGGTTGTACAGGTATTACTGGATACAGCTTGCTTAACACTCAAGTCACCACCCTTGGTTCAAGTATGTTCAGTGGCTGTACTGGTCTCAAGGGCAAGTTTACACTCCCCAAGCACATCAAGACTATTGGCAACTTTGCCTTTGAAGATTGCACGGGTTACACAGGCGAACTCAGTATTCCCGCCAATATTGAGGTGTACGCTTATGCTTTTCGTGGCTGTTCAGGCTTTACAAGCCTCTACCTGCCCGCAACCCTCACCACGATTGGAAGAGAAACGTTCAGCAATTGTACAGGCTTCAAGGGCACACTTCACTTGCCCGAGGGCCTCAAGCAGATTGACGAGAGTGCGTTTGCCGGTTGTACAGGTTTTGACGAGGTTGACTTCCCCACAACGCTCACTCAGCTGGGCAAGGGAGCTTTCAGCGGTTGCACAGGCTTCACCGAACTGTATGTGCCATCGAACATTACTTCGCTCGGCGAAACTGTTTTCTGTGGCTGTACCGGTCTCAAGACAGTTACTCTCTCTACAAGTGCATCGGTGCCTTACCAGGCATTTGCCGAGTGCACTGGCCTGCGTGGCGTTACCAACGAGAACGCTACACCTAACAGCATGCACGCTGAGGCATTCAGCAACTACAATGTGCCTCTGTTTGTCCCCGAAGGCAAGGTAGACACTTACAAGAACAGCAGCTGGAAACTCTTCAACAACATTTACGTCATAGGTACAGTGGTTTCTACTCCTGGCGATATTAATGGTGACAACAAAGTAGACGTTGCCGACGTTAACGCTGTTATTAACATCATTCTGGGTGTGGAAAGCGAGAGTCCTGCAGCCGACGTTAATGGCGATGGTAGTGTCGACGTTGCCGACATGAATGCTATCATAAACATCATCCTGGGTCTATAATAAAACATTTAATAGATATGAAAAAAACGATTGTATTATTAGCCATGCTACTGGGAACCATCAGTGCATGGGCCTACACACAGGTAACTATCGACAATATAAACTATTACCTGCGCGATGACAATACCGCCGGCGTGCAGATGACTCCTGAAGCATCGGGTGACGTTGTGTTGCCTTCAACCATTACTTACAATGGTAAGACCTATACCGTTGATGAGATAGCTCAAGATGCGTTCAAGGGAAGTTCTATCACCAGCGTTGACGCTGCTGCCACTATCACCGAGGTAGGTGCTAATGCATTCTCTTCTTGCTACAATCTCAAGAGTGTGAAGCTGCACGGTGTAAAGACGCTGGGCAAGAGCACGTTCTCTAACGATTATAACCTCGAGGAGGTTGTGCTTGAGGGCGAACTCGCTGCTATCCCCAACTTCGCTTTTGAGAACGCTGGTAACTTCACTATCACTATGCCTGCTACCGTCAAATCTATTGGTGAGTGCGCATTCAGGCACAGTGGCCTTAAGGCTGTTGACATCCCTGGTAGCGTTGAGACTATCGGTGCAAGTGCATTCATGTGGTGTACCGACCTTGAGGACGTAAAGTTCCACGAGGGTCTCAAGAGCATAGGCGATCAGGCTTTTCAATACTCTTACGTGAGCGAACTCGTGTTCCCCGAGGGCTTGCAGACAATAGGTAAAAACGCGTTTGGTGACTGTACAAGTATAAGGAAAATCGTCTTCCCCACAACCACTATCACCAATATGGCCGATGGCCTGTTCACTGGTCGCTGGTCACTCTCTACTGTTGAGTGTGCTGCTACAGTGCCTCCCACAATTCCTGCAGGCACATTCGAGGGCTCTAATGGTACTCTCTATGTTCCACGTGCATCTATCGAGGCTTATCGCGCTGCAACTGGTTGGAGCTACTTTGACCAAAAGACTATCACTGCTATCCCTGTCAAGGGCGACCTCAATGATGACGATGCAGTGGATATCGCCGACGTTAACCTTATCATTGACCACATCCTCACAGGTTACACCCTCAACTACGCTCACCGCCTGAGAGCCGATCTCAATGGCGACAATAGCATTGACATTGCCGACGTTAACATTCTCATCAACATGATCTTGGGAATATAACTTTTAAGGAGTCTAAAAGTCTAAGAGTCGTAAGGCGACTACTAGTTTAGATAAAATAAATCAAGCCTGAGCTGTTGCTCGGGCTTGATTGTATTATGGGGTGTTGTATGTAAGCCTATTGATTAGCGCGCACGGCGATAAGCATTCTGGTGCTTGGCAATGAAGTGCTCGACTACACTGGCCGAGACGAGGTAGATGCCACACAGTGCCCACAGCATGAGGTAGGCGTGTGACTGTGCCGCCAGCGATGCTCCGTTGCTCTGCATAGCGATGTAGGCGTTGCAACCCCAAGTGGTGGGTATCATGTTGCCCACAGCAATCCAGAATGGGCTCATTGATGTGCGAGGCCATGAGATGCCGGTGAGGAACACGAAGATGATAGATGTGAACACCAGTGTGATGAATGTTGCCTCGCGACCCTTGACAAATACCTTGACGGTTTGTGACATGAGCGAGCATGAAAGCAGGAAGGGTACTGTGAGGGCAACGATCTCATACATGTTGCCATTTTGCGGGAAGCTGAAGAACTTGGGCACCAGCAGTAGGGCATATACAGTAGGCACTGCATATACGATGAGGTGTGCCACGGCGCGTCCCAGCACTGCCAGCGGGGCAAATGCAGGCTGATACAGAGGGTCAATACCTCCGTTGCGACGACGACGGTCGCGCATGCCACCATGCAGCATACCCACGCCCAGCAACATACTTTGTTGCAATGCCAGCATGAGGATACAGGGCAAGATTGCCGATGCAAGACCCATTGCTACGTTGCCCAAGGGTATCTGCTCGTTCTCGATGCCACCGCCACCAGTGTTGATGGGTACCACAGCAGCCTTGGCGGCCGTGATGTGTCCGCTCATCTCCTGTTGCACGGCAGTGGTGGCCATGAGTATCTGCTTGTAACGCATCATCACGCCCATGTCGCAATACACGTTGATGTGTGCCTGCTCCAGGCGGCCTATGCTCTTGCCGTAGTCGCGGGGGAAGTTTATGATGCCGTAACACTCGTG
>JAGHTV010000293.1 GCA_018065165.1 Candidatus Sodaliphilus fimicaballi
GTCAGAAGGAAATGGCATGGCAACTCTTCAGGAACATGTGCCGTCAAGCCCTTGACGAGGGAGCAGTGGGCAGCCTGAGCGAGAATGCCGATGCCCATCCACGCGAGGGCAAGCAGTGGGTTGACCGCAGTGGTACATTCTTGCAGGCATGGAGCAATAGCGAGCACTTGCGCGTGTGGTACCAATGGTTCCTGGGCATACGCCCTGACCTGATGGAAAATGTAGTTGTTGTTGAGCCCCGCATCCCTGCAGAGCTGACCGACATTGAGACATCAATGATAGTAGGCAAAGGCAAAGTCATTGACAAGTATCACAACGGCAAGTATGATATATCGCTTGAGAACCTGCCCGGCGTGAAACTCGACTTGAGACTTCACAGTGATGAGGAGCAAAGGCAGGCTGCCGACAACCCAGTGTTTAAGGGCATCGACTTCTGCCATCCTCACCCACTCGACCACTACCCGTGCTTTGATCACTACTATGATCCACCATTGACATATTGATAATAAAAATATGAGGTTGTGTCATAATGCGTTTTTGCGTGGTAACAAATCTTTTGCCCTTGCAGGGCGTTTTCCCTTCGCTACCTGTTACCCAGGGTGTTGCCCTGGGCTAATAGCGGCACTGCGCTTACAGCGCGCCGACTATTCTTGCATTAAGACACAGCCTCATCTGCCATGAAAATGGCCCCGCAATCACGGAGCCATAAGTTGTATATCATTTTTTGTCATTCTCGGGATTCCAAAGCGATGCTAGATGTGCCGACATTTTATTCTCGGTGGGATTGGGTTGCGGAGTCCAAATCTGTGTTCCCTGTAGCGAGTCGGGCATGTATTGCTGGTTGACAAAGTGCCCGGGATAGTCATGGGCATACTTGTAGTCGGCACCATAACCCAGTTCGGCCATCAACTTGGTGGGAGCATTGCGCAGGTGCAACGGCACAGGTGCGTTACCCGTTTGCTCCACGAGCTGCAAGGCGTCGTTGATTGCCATATAGGCACTGTTGCTCTTGGGCGACGAAGCCAGGTAAATGGCACACTCGCTCAATGGTATGCGTCCCTCGGGCCAGCCTATCTTGTTGATGATGTCAAATGTGGCATTGGCAAGCAACAATGCATTGGGATTGGCCAGGCCGACATCCTCGGCAGCACTGATGCACAGGCGACGGGCAATGAACTTGGGGTCCTCGCCTCCCGCGATGAGGCGTGCCAGCCAGTACACTGCAGCCTGGGGGTCGCTACCACGAATGGACTTGATGAACGCTGAGATGATATCGTAGTGCATCTCGCCATTCTTGTCAAATGCCATGGGGTTTTGCTGCAGGCGGTCGGTCACAATCTTGTCGTTGATAACAAACGGCTCGAGTGTGGCAAGCGACTGCATGATGAGGTCGAGAATGTTGAGCAACTTGCGTGCATCACCACCAGCGTAACGCAGCAAAGCAGTTGTTTCCTGAATGTCAACCTCGCGATCGGCAAACATCTTGTCGCCCTTGACCGCACGATCGAGCAACTGGAGCAAGTCGGCGTCCTCAAGTGGATTGAGCGTATAAACCTGAGCACGCGACAGCAAGGGGCGGATAACCTCAAACGAGGGATTCTCGGTGGTGGCACCAATCAAGGTTACGATACCCTGCTCAACAGCACCCAGCAACGAGTCTTGCTGAGACTTGTTGAAACGGTGAATCTCGTCGATAAACAGTACAGGACGACCCTTAGAGAACACGCTGATAGCATCGGCCTTGCAACGGTCGAGCACCTCGCGTACATCCTTGACACCCGATGTTACTGCACTGAGCGTGTAGAAAGGCACTTGAGTTTGCTCGGCAATGATGCGTGCCAGTGTAGTCTTGCCCACACCCGGAGGACCCCACAAGATGAAAGAGGAGATATTTCCACTCTCTATCATGCGGCGCAACACAGCACCCTCGCCCACGAGGTGTTGCTGGCCAATGTATTCGTCGAGCGACTTGGGTCGCATGCGTTCAGCTAACGGTTCGTACATACTGTGTTTATTTTATAGAGTGTAAAGGTACTTATAATTGCGTGATGGTGCAAGATTTTTTGTGGTTTTATTCAAAATGTAGTAATTTTGCACTGAAATTATAAATATGGAAAAGACTAAAACAACTCAAGAGCACGTATCTCACAAACAAGGCATTATTGCCCTATCGCCCATTGTGGTGTTCCTATTAATGTATGTGGTGGTTTCAGTTATTATAGGAGACTTCTACAAGATGCCACTGTCAATAGCATTTATTGTGGCAAGTGCATGGGCACTAATCACGACTCGTGGCGGCAAGGTTCAAGAACGTGTTGAGATTTTCTCAAAGGGAGCAGCTAACCCTAATGTGCTGTACATGATATGGATTTTCATTCTTGCAGGTGCATTCTCGGGGTTGGCCAAGGGCATAGGTGCCGTTGATGCAACGGTAGAGCTTACACTTAACTGGTTGCCAGGATGGTTTGTCATTCCGGGCTTATTCCTCGTAACCTGCTTCATCTCGATGTCGATAGGCACATCGGTGGGAACTATCGTGGCTCTCACACCATTTGCCGTAGAACTGGCCACAGCATCGGGCGGCAGTGTGGCATTCTATGTGTCGGTAGTGTTGGGAGGTTCATTCTTTGGCGACAACCTGTCGTTCATCAGCGACACAACAATCGCAGCTACTCGCAGCCAGGGCGTGAAGATGAATGAGAAATTCAAAACCAACCTGCGCATTGCGCTGCCAGCAGCCCTTATCACGCTTGTCGTGTACTCGATACAGAGCAGTACGGGCGAGAACATGGCAACACCGGCAGCCACTCACCCATGGCAACTTATCATTCCCTACCTCATCGTCATCGTCACGGCGGCATCGGGCATCAATGTGCTCATAGTGCTGTCGCTGGGCATACTCAGCAGCATGATACTGGACTTTTTCTATCAGGGCAATGCCATCATGTCGTTGTGCTCGCCGATGGGCGAAGGCATCACTGGTATGAGCGACCTTATCATTGTCACTCTGCTTGCCGCAGGCTTGCTCAAAGTGATAAG
>JAGHTV010000452.1 GCA_018065165.1 Candidatus Sodaliphilus fimicaballi
ACTTTACCCTTACCATTGCCGAGCTGCTGCTCTCACCCATGGGCATCTCATTCGTGTCGAAGGTGGCTCCTCCCAAGTACAAGGGTATGATGATGGGTGGCTGGTTTGTAGCTACCGCCATAGGTAACTACCTGAGCAGTATCCCCTCAATGCTGTGGAACAAGATTCCGCTGATGTACAACTGGGCTATCCTCATCGCCCTGTGCCTCATCAGTGCTGTGGTAATGTTTGCCCTGCTCAAGAAGCTCAAGCAAATGACCGCATAATCCATCTCCACAACGAGACAGAATAACAATATAGCAAGAGCTCGGCTACATTGTCGAGCTCTTACTACTAAAAAATATCTATGAAGCTTGAACCAAACAAGGGCATCCCTCGTCACATAATACTGCTGATGGCGGCAATGGCAGGACTCACCGTTGCCAACCTCTACTACAATCAGCCGCTGCTCGAGATAATGCGTAGCGACCTGGGTACCACGGCATCGATGGCCAACATCATCACCGTCATCACCCAGATAGGCTATGCCCTTGGACTATGCTTCATAGTGCCGTCGGGCGACCTGTTCTCTCGACGCAAAATCATTGTCATATGCATGGTGGCGGCAGCGCTTATGACCGTTGCTATTGCCACAGCATCAAGCATCTACGTAGTGTGGATAGCATCGCTCGTGATGGGTGCATGCTCCATTGTGCCACAGCTGTTTATCCCCATTGCCGGACAGTTTTCACGACCCGAGAACAAGGCCCGCAACATGGGATATGTGCTCTCGGGACTGCTCGTGGGCATACTCGCTGCACGCGTGGTGAGCGGCATGGTGGGCGAGTGGCTCGGCTGGCGCATGATGTTCTACATAGCCGGGGGCATAATGCTGCTGTGTCTGGTCCTCACACTGTGGGTATTGCCGCAAATGCAGCACAATTTTACCGGCACCTATCGTGGACTCATGAAAAGCGTGGCAAGCATCTTCGCCGAGCATCCCAAGATACGCCTTAATGCCATACGCGCCGCATTCGGCTTCGGCAGCATGCTCAGTTTCTGGGCTTGTCTGGCATTTCACCTGGCGGGCGAGCCATTTGGCGCTGGTAGCGACATGGTGGGCTTCCTGGGACTGTGTGGCGTGGCAGGAGCACTGGTAGCAAGCAGTGCAGGCAAGTACGTTCCCCGCTTGGGCGTGAAGAAGTTCAGCGTAGCAGGTGCCCTCATCCAGATTTTGGCATGGATTACAGCCATCACACTGGGCAACGCCTACATAGGCCTCGTTATAGCCATTGTACTGGTAGATATAGGTTTACAATGCTTGCAACTGAGCAACCAGAGTGCCTGCATACAAGAGGTGCCCGACGCATCAAACCGTGCCAACACCATATTCATGACCACCTACTTTGTGGGCGGCAGCCTGGGTACATTCCTCGCCGGCTATGGCTGGAATCTGGCAGGATGGACCGGTGTGTGCGTCGTAGGTATCACCATGGCAACCGTAAGCCTACTCATCTCCATCATCCTCGATCGCCAACAAAACTGAAACATAATGGCACTAAGTGCGTTACAAGAACGGCGATCAAAGGTTAAATAAAGTTAAATATTTAGCAGTATTGTTGAGGAGGCGAATTCTTGAAAGGCCTGTAGTTGCACAAGTCACGGAAAATGAGTAACTTTGCATTGCAATCAAGAGAGGGGGCACACGCTTCCTCACTTTTATTATATAGTGTACAGTATTTGCAAGTTTGCATGCTTTAGTGACACTTAGCAACAACGGTCAAACACTATATAGCAACCAACTACAACGATTTATATATAACGAAACATGATAGACAAGCAAGCACTTACTCAAGTCATCAACGAGACTCTGGAGGGTAGCGACAAGTTTCTTGTACAACTTACCGTGAGCCGTGACAACATCATCGATGTGCAGCTCGACAGCATGAGCGACATCAACATCGACGACTGCGTGAAGGTGAACAACGCTGTGCTCGATGCCTTTGACCGCGATGTAGAGGACTATGAACTCACTGTGGGCTCTTATGGCATCACCTCTCCCCTGCTGGTGCCACGCCAGTATGAGAAGAACCTGGGCGAGGAGGTTGAGGTGCTCACTGCCGACGGCCGCAAGCTCAAGGGCGAGCTCACCGCGTGTGACGAGAACGGCTTCACTGTGGCCATTGCAACCAAGGTTAAGATTGAGGGCAAGAAACGCCCCGAGGTGCAAATGGTTGACAATGTGTTTCAATACAACGAAATTAAATATACAAAAATCATAATTAAGTTCTAATCAATCAATTATGGCAAAGAAAAGAGAAGAAGCGGTCAATATGCAAGAGCAATTTTCGTTCTTCAACGAGGAGAAGAAGATTGACAAGACCACTCTCATTAGCGTGATGGAAGAGTCGTTTCGCAGTGTGCTTGCCAAGATGTTTGGCAACGACGACAACTTTGATGTTATCGTAAACCCCGACAAGGGCGACTGTGAAATCTATCAAAACCTTGAGGTCGTTCCCGACGGCGAAGTGGAGAATCCCAACAAGCAGATAGGTCTGAGCGAGGCACAAGCCGACGACGACCCCGACTGCGAGGTTGGCGAGGAGCACACTCGCAAGATCGACTTCGCCAAGTTTGGCCGCCGTGCTATCCTTAACCTGCGTCAAACACTGGCAAGCAAGATCCTCGACCTGCAAAAGGATGCTATCTACAACAAGTTTAAAGACCTTGAGGGCGAGCTCGTATCGGGCGAGGTTTACCAACTGTGGAAACGCGAGGTTCTGCTCATCGACGACGAGAAGAACGAGCTGCTGCTGCCCAAGGATCAACAGATTCCCACCGACATCTACCGCAAGGGCGATAATGTGCGCGCCGTGATTCACCGCGTGGACAACACCAACAACAACCCCAAGATTATCGTTTCACGCACAAGCGAGGAGTTCCTGCGCCGCCTGTTCGAACTTGAGGTTCCCGAGATTCACGACGGTCTCATCGTGATACGCGCCGTTGCACGTATCCCGGGCGTACGCGCTAAGATTGCCGTTGAGAGCTATGACGACCGCATCGACCCCGTAGGAGCATGCGTGGGCGTTAAGGGCGCTCGCATCCACGGTATCGTACGCGAGCTGCGCAACGAGAACATCGATGTAATACCTTACACTAGCAACGAGTCACTGCTCATGCAACGTGCTCTGAGCCCCGCTAAGATCACAAGCATACGCCTCGATCCCGAGACTAAGCGTGCCGAGGTATTTGTACGCCCCGAGGAGATTTCTCTGGCTATCGGTGCCAAGGGCTTGAACATCAAGCTCGCTTCTCAACTCACAGGCTATGAAATCGATGTATTCCGCGATAACGACAACGATGTAGACGACATCTACCTCGACGAGTTCAAGGATGAAATCGACGAGTGGGTAATCGACGCAATCAAGAACATGGGCATCGCTCGTGCAAAGCAATTGCTCGCTACACCCCGCGAGGAGATTATCGAGAAGGCCGACCTCGAGGAGGACACTGTGGACTATGTACTGCAGGTTGTCCAAGCCGAGTTTGACGAGTAATCGCTACCATCACGGGGAGTCACACCCCCACTGATGCATGCTCGCAAAGCAAGCCCCTGTGTGGCACTCGACTGTCAAGTAAACATTTTAGATAACAATTACTTAAATTAGAATATGCCAATAAAGATAAGTAAAGTAATTAAAGATTTGAACGTGGGCGCACTCACCATTAGAGAATTCCTCGAGAAGAAACACATCGAGGTTGACTCGGGCGTGAATGCACGCATCGATGATGAGGTATACAACATGCTCATCAAGGAGTTCCGCCCCGACATGGAGCAACGACTCAAAGCCGTTGACGCTCAAGCTGAACGACAGAAAGGCAAAGAAAAAGCTAAGGAACGCAAGGTTGAAGAAATCAAGACCGAGATTCCCGAGCAAAAGCCCAAGATCCTGGGTAAGGTTGACCTGGACGCTATAGGCAAGCCCGCCGTTAAGGAAGCCCCCAAGGCCGAAGAAGCTCCCGCTGTGCAAGTCGAAGAGAAGAAGGCTCCCGAGGCACCCAAGGCTGTTGAGACCCCCAAAAAGGTTGAGACTCCCAAGGTAGCCGAGGCACCCAAGCCCGCCGAGAAGAAGGTCGAGGCCCCCAAGCAGGAGAAAAAGGAAACACCCAAGCCCGAGGTTAAACCCGAGCCCAAGAAGGCCGAGGCTCCCAAGGTAGAGAAGAAGGAAGCTCCCAAGCCTGCAGCACCTGCAGCTAAGGCTCCCGAGGCTCCCAAGGCCGAAGCAGCAAAACCCGCTGCCGAGGAGGCTAAGCCCGAGAGCAAGGATGATGAGATTTTCACTATCAAGCGTCCCGAGCTTGAGAACAAAATCACCATCGTGGGCAAGATTGACCTTGACGCACTCAACACAACCACCCGTCCCAAGCCCAAGACTAAGGAAGAGAAGCGCAAAGAGCGCATGGCCAAGGAGAAGACCGACGCCACTGCACGCAAGAAGCGCAAACGCATAGGCAAGGAGAAGGTTGACATCGAGCGCAGCGGTGCTATGATTCAAAATCAACAGCAACAAGGCGGCAAGCCCGGCAACAACAATAAGAACAACCAGCAGAACAACGACGGCAAGCGTAAGGACAAGAAGGCAAAACGCCCATTCAAGCCCGAGGTGAGCGAGGAAGACGTACAACGTCAAATCAAGGAAACGCTGGCCAACATGCAGGAAAAGAAGAACGCTAACAAGAAGGGCGCTAAGTGGCGTAAGGAAAAACGCGACGCAGTGCGCGAGGAAGAGCGTGAAGTTGCTATGCAGGCAGCTGCCGAGCGCAAGGTGCTCAAGCTTACCGAGTTTGTTACCGCTAACGACTTGGCTGCAATGATGGACATTCCCGTCATCAAGGTTATTGGCACTTGCATGAGCCTGGGAATCATGGTTTCAATCAACCAGCGTCTCGACGCCGAGACCATCAACATCGTTGCCGAGGAGTTTGGTTTCAAGACCGAGTATGCTAGCGCCGAGGTTGTTGAAGCAATCACCGAGGAGGTTGACAGCCCCGAGGATCTCGAGGAGCGTCCCCCCGTTGTTACCGTCATGGGTCACGTTGACCACGGTAAGACTTCACTGCTCGACCACATCCGCAACGCTAATGTAATCGCCGGTGAGGCTGGTGGTATCACCCAGCACATTGGTGCCTACATCGTTAAGCTGAAGAATGGTCGTCGCATCACATTCCTCGACACCCCTGGTCACGCCGCATTTACCGCGATGCGTGCTCGTGGTGCCAAGGTTACCGATATCGTAATCGTAATCGTTGCTGCCGACGATGACGTCATGCCACAAACCGTGGAGGCTCTGAGCCACGCATCGGCTGCTGGTGTACCCATCATCTTCTCCATCAAATAGATTGATAAGATCGTTGCCGATCCTGAGAAGATCAAGGAACAACTTGCAAAACGCAACTACCTCGTTGAGGAATGGGGCGGCAATTACCAGATTCAGGAC
>JAGHTV010000039.1 GCA_018065165.1 Candidatus Sodaliphilus fimicaballi
ATAAGGATGTGCCGTAGGTACGACGATATGGCTGGAATGAAGGCAACCATATATACCCATGCCTTTAGGTATGGGATAAAATACACACTCCATATCATTGAAAAATATAGCGGACATTACTGCCCGCTATACAATATAAATAACTCTTATCGAAAAAGAAATTTTACTTCACGACTACCTTCTTGCCATTGTGGATATAGATGCCTGCTTGTGGTTCGCTCACGCGCTGACCCTGCAGGTTGTAATAGCTGTCGTCGGTTACGCATTCTTTATGAATATCAACAATACCTGAACGGGTTGGTTCACGATATTTTGGAGACTTATATATAATGTTGCCTTGGTTGTCTAGGACGCAACTTAATCCTCCCAAATCATAAATAAAACCTGTTGATGATACCCATTCAGGAAACAGCAGTGTACCAAAACCACTACATGCTCCTACACTCTCCAGCATTTCAACGTTACTATAGCCACAAGGATAATCTGTGGGCATGTAATGATTGCAGAGTACACCGTTTACGCTTTCTTGGGTTATGATGTTGTCTCTGGGGGAATTGTCTCGTGCCCTTTCAAAATCATAAGCGACATACTCAACGCCCATATCATAGTCATTTGCGAGTCCTATTCCTGGATGGTCGCAAAGGATTACATATACTTTCATGCCTTCTTCCCTAATTAGAGCCACAGGTTCACTGCGGTACAATTTTAATGTGGAATAATCAGCGTCAGTACATACAGGTTGTTTGTCACCTGCTTTCATGTAGCATTTCTTGTAAGAATGGCCGTTGAGCAATGAATCTCCATATAATTCATATGAATATGTAATGGTATAATTACTTTCTGGATGGTAACCATCATAACTGTCAACATGATTTACCCAGATTCGCCCTTCTTGTATCATTGATTGATAATCTACTATTTCTGCCTTAATAGTGATACCCGATAGCAATAAGACAATAACAAAGAATAAAATTTTTTTAGTCATAACTCATATTTTTTTGCAAATTTAATAATATTATCTATAAAGTCAGCGATTGGGGCTTATAAATAGTCAATGACGCTCCTTTTTCTACATGAAAACCACCTTTGAGTTCAATTTTGCCACTACATTGTATGTCATAATTTGCACCAGCTTTTATAACAACCTCACCATTTGAACGATTGGAATCAACTTGGCTACCTACGGTTACATCAGTTGCAAGGACATGTTGTGATTGGTTGATTGTGTAATTCTGCATGATTAATGGTGCGATATAAACGAGATGATTTTGTGCACAAACAATTATAGAACTGTTCGGATTTCCGGATGTAATTATTGCCTCACCATTATACGCATTAACTATGTCTTGAGTTGTATTATCACAATATGCAACGGTAGTGTTATCTCCGTTGATACCTGATACTTGTATAGCATTGTCAGTTCTTGTTATTATTACTTCATTATTGTTTTGTGGAGATTGTGTCCAAACTTGAAACTCTGGATCTCCAATTAGGTTGTGCGTCATAGCAAAAAACGAATTTTTAGCCAATAGTTTTGTCTGCGCTTCGGCCCTGCCAATATTGAGAATCGAACCTAGTGCCTCTATGAAATTTACTTCATGATTGAAATAACTTGTGAAGCCTACACGCGTACACCCCAAATATGCTACACCGCCATAATCTTTGCCAAGAGCATAGGACTGTCCCATATTCCATCCGAAATAAGTCTTGACCCCAGGTTCGGTATAAATATCAAAAGGAGTTGTTGTACATGCCCATGAATAAAAAATGCTTGGAGAGTACTTATTGTCCATACATTCAAGGCCATTCCCTATTTCTATTACCTTATTATGGCTGTCGTTTGCTTCGCAGCTATCCAATGCGCAGATAACATGGTTAGTTGCAGAATGGTTATCTTGCTCAAAATGATTCACTGTTGTCCTGTGTGGACTTCCATGACCATGTATGCTTATAATGCCGTGATATTTTAGCGTATCAATAACCAATTTTCCTGATGGATAGTAAGTAGACTCATTTTGATTGATTTCTGAGGTTATCATTCCGATTTGCCTGTATTTTTTTACGGCTAGATGTTTTGTGTCGAAATCTCTTGCACCCTCAACTACTAGAGCGTTGTTTAGGTATGTAGAGTTTCCGTTACCAGGGTTTAGCTCATATTGAAACAGTTTTCTGCAGTAGTTATTAATGTCTGCAATACTGTCCGCCATCAAGCGCCCAATATAAAGAGATGCGCTATATGACTTAATAGGCATATTTACCTCTGCTACATAATTTCCTATTTGTGAACTGTTCCAGTTTGTTTTTAGCTCCGAATAATACCAATCGGTAGGAATTTGAGCTAAATGTGTGCCAGTCTTTGTATTATATGTTCGGTATGCGTATCTATATGGAACTTTTCTGCCACCCATTAAGACATATCTTGTTCCGTTTTCAAATGCTCTTTTTAAATACTGTCGTATTACACCCGCACTATCTGCGATAACTGACACTAGATTATTGCTTTCATTAAAGATGGAATCTCCTCCATTGACGTTTGGGTTCTGCATAATGTCTTCAATGCACACTGTTCCTGCTGAGTACCCTTTCTGTCGCTTTAATGTTATCAGACGCTTAAAAGCTGGTTGGAGTTCTTTTGTAGTAATAATGGTATACTCGTAACTCTCTACAAGAGAACTCTGATTGGTATTTCCCTGCGTGTTGTTGACTCTTGCGGGAGCCTTGAACGCCTGAATCTGAGATGGGTTTTGGACGATGGTTGCAAGTTGGGTCAAATCCTCATTACGAGCTTTTTCGTTGTTGCGGTGAAGGAGATTTGCAGGGGCTGTCCCAATGTCGTATGATACCGACGCTGACAATCCGCTGTAATATGTCACCTGTCCTGCAATAGGGTTGTACTGCATGGGATAGAGAGCCACGGTTATCACATGGTTGTCTCCCATGAAATAATCGTCTGAAACCACTTCGGCCCGCACGGCGGGGAACAGTGCATTAACACCATATATAGTTGAATCCTCAGCGATAACGGGTGTTGCACTTGCGGTTTCATCGGCAATTTGGGGGACTTCAACAGGCAAAATCTTTGCGTCAAGCACACGAGTGCGTCTTAAGTTATAGGAACAGCTGACGGTGATGTTTATTGCATTGTACGGTACCATGAGCTGCACATACTTCACAGGCAACAGAGGCTTGCCTGGCTCAGAAATATAGTCGAGGCCGTCATAGGTCACATGCGTGTACGGTGTTGAATCAACGGTATCCGCGAGGAAACTCCAGTTTGAGGGACTGAACGTCTCGCTGTGGGTTATCACTCCTGCTCGGGATGTCAGCATACACAGTGCAGTGATGATAATAAACAGTAAATTTCGTTTCATGGTTCAGCGGATTTACTTGGTTAATATCATACGCTTGCTAGCTATTTCCTTACCGTCAGCAATAAGGGCGTAGATGTACATGCCTGCAGGAAGTTCGCTGCCTTGGATTGAGACTGAAGATGAGCCACGCTCTTCTACGGTAATGCTCTTGATTTGCTTGCCTTGCATGTCATAGACATAGAGCACAGCTTGCTGCACGGTTTCGGGAAGGTCATAGCGAATTTGAGTTTCACTTGTGAATGGGTTGGGTGTGTTTTGATATAGTGCAGGGGTGAGCATGTCGCTCTGCAACTCATTTGCACCAGTAAATGCAGGAGCTTTCTTTGGACCTGTTTCGTTTCCTGTAAGTTCAACAATTTTTGCCTTCAACTCGTTGATTGCTTGGCAAAGCATAGGAACGAGGCTAATATAGTCAACATACATATATCCATCGGCATCGGTACGCACCAGTTCTGGCATTACTTTATTTACCTCTTGAGCTACAAAACCATATCGCAAAGTGTTTTCGCTTTTTTGCTTTTGTAATTTATTAAATGCATCAAAGTCCTTCTGATATTTTTCATCAAAGTACTCTGGGGTCTCTTGCAGAGCCTTGATTGAGTTACTTTGTGTTGGTTTTAGGTTATAGCTAACAGCGTTGAGACCCTCAATTGCGTTCAATGCGTTGTTAATAGGTTGAATGTTTTCCTTAAAGCGTTTATCAGAGGCGACAAGAACACCTCGCGAAGTTATGTCGCAATTGAATTTGAATTGGTCCCCTTTTGCAACATCGTAATAA
Organism: Candidatus Sodaliphilus fimicaballi; assembly: GCA_018065165.1. Classification (GTDB taxonomy): domain Bacteria; phylum Bacteroidota; class Bacteroidia; order Bacteroidales; family Muribaculaceae; genus Sodaliphilus; species Sodaliphilus fimicaballi. The sequence goes on from JAGHTV010000039.1 coordinate 4,150, forward strand.
GCAAGAGTATCGGTAACACCAGCGGTAATGTATGTGCCATATTTGCCTTGCAGTTGCAAGATATCGGTATCATATTCACCAGCTTTAGTAAGTTCGCCTACTACAGCGTTAAAAACATATTTGCTACACTGATCGCCAAAACTTAGTCTTCCTCGTCCTCCATTATATTTAGGACCATATATTTTTAAGGAAGTGATTGTGTCTCGATGAGAAATTGGTTGGTTAGTTGTTTGAGTAAGTTCAAGGTCATTTTGCCCAAGAACGGTGTAGCCCGCGGGGCGAATAACTAATTGGGCAGATACGTTAACAAAGTAGCTAAGTAAGGCTACTAAAAGAACGATTTTTTTCATAATGATTTGTTGTTTTTTGTTAAATTAGTAATAGGGATAATTAAATTGTTTCTGTGATTGAGTAGTCACTGGCATATAGGGTGCCTTCAAAGACATCACCGTCGCAAGTCTCTATAATAATGGTGTAATCACTGATGCCATCTACCATGAGGGGAATAGTGGTATAAGATGATGTGACATAGTAATCC
>JAGHTV010000174.1 GCA_018065165.1 Candidatus Sodaliphilus fimicaballi
ATTGCCTTCCTCTATAGTAAGGCTCAACCTTTGATTTATGAGTCTAAAGCACTCATCTTGCTAACATCAAAGGATAGTAACCAAGGTGCACAGTCACAGGCTTTCAGTGACTTAGGTATTACTAGCGGTAGCAACTTTATGCCCAACGAGATTTACAAGATAGAGTCAACCGACTTGCTTGAGACCGTTGTAAAGAATATGGGCATCAATGTGCAGTATTATGGCCATGTATTCTTGCGTGATGTGAACATCTATCGTTCGACCCCAGTGCAGATTACTCCTCTTCAGGAAGTGACTAACTCATTCTCAATGACCATTGTGCCAAAGAACAATACTGATTTTGAGTTCCAAATCAATGGCGGTGGTCCTTGGAAAAAGGCTCACTTTGGCAACAAGGTTAAGACTGAATATGGTCCTATTGCTGTAACAAAGAACAAAAATTTCACTGAAGATTATTTTGGCTTTAAGGTCATTGCAAAAGTGAGCGAACCTCGCACTCTCGCACTACGCATTAAGAGCAATCTCAATGCAGAACATGCCGATAAGCTTTCAGACGTATTGCGTATCACTCTCACTTGGGATAACTCTAATGAGGCTGTTGACATCGTTACAGCACTTATCGCTACTTACAACCAGGAGGCAATCAACGACAAGAACCTTGTGGCTCGCAACACCGAGTCTTTCATTGCCGAGCGTGTTGAAGCACTGTCTCAAGACTTGAGTGGCGTGGATAGCCGTGTTGCTCAACTCAAGACTCAGGCTGCTAACTCTGCAATGTATGCCGATGCTGGCGCAGGTCTCAAGTATGCCGACAATGCAGCATCAGTTGATATGCAGGTTAGCTTGGCATCTTATGTTCAAGATTACCTTGGTCGCATGCAAGGCAACGAACTTATCCCCAACAATACGGGCATTGCAAATACAGGTATTGAGAGTCAAATTAATGCATACAACGAGTCAATGCTCAAGTACCAGAAGATTGCTGCTACTTCAAGCGAAGAAAACCCCGTGATGATTGAACTTAACCGTTCACTCTCTACTCAGCGCCAGAACATCCAGCGTGGTGTGAGCAACTACATCAACTCTTTGCGTATGCAGCAGGGGCAGGCTCGTGCTCAGGAGAGTGTGGCTCGCGGTGGTTACATCGCAATTCCTTCGCAAGAAAAAGCTATTACCGAGGTTTCTCGCCAACAGAAGATCAAGGAGCAACTCTATATGTACCTACTCAACAAGCGTGAGGAGAATGCTCTCCAACTCGCTATCACCGAGCCCAATGCTAAGGTTATGGAGCACGCAACAGGTAGCGGTCCTATCGCTCCTGTTCCTCTTAAGATTATGGCAATAGGTCTGCTCATAGGTCTATTGATTCCTGCATTGCTGCTTTACGCTGTGTTCTGGTACTACTCACTCGATACTAATATCCATACTCGCCACGACATCGAGGGCGTTGTTGATATTCCCATCGTGGGTGAGTTGCCTGCTAAGCGTGAGAGTCAGCGCGACAAGCAGATTGTTGTTAAGGAGAATGGCCACGATCGCATCAGCGAGGCAATGCACATCATTCGTGCCAACCTCGACTATATTGCCAAGCCTCAACCGGGCGAGGGCCTTATCGTTCAGTTTACATCAACCATGTCGGGCGAGGGTAAGAGTTTCGTTGCCGTTAATATGGCGTTGAGTTATGCTTATGCAGGCAAGAAGGTTGTAGCTGTCGATCTCGACTTGCGCAAGGGCCGTTTCAGTGAATATGTTGGTATCGCTGATAATAATGTCGGTGTCAGCTCATATCTCTCAGGTATGACCGACAATCTTGACGATATTACTATCAAGAATAGCTTGCATAGCAACCTTGACTTCATTTGCATTGGCGCAATTCCTCCCAATCCCACCAACCTGCTTATGAGCGACCGCTTCAAGACAATGCTGGACGAACTCAAGAAGAAGTATGACTACGTCATCCTCGATACTGTGCCCTTCAGCATTATTGCCGATGCAGGTCTCATTAACCGCAATGTTGATCTCACTATCTATGTGATTCGCGACGGTAAGGTTGATAAGCGTTACCTTAACGATATCGACAAGATGAACAGGGAAGATAAGTTCAAGAATCTCACATTCCTCGTTAACGACATCAAGATCGACAACAAGCACTATGGCTACGGTTCTTATGGTTATGGCTACGGCTATGGTTACGGTTATGGCAACTATGGTTATGGCTACGGTTACGGCTATGGTTATGGTAGCGAGGAGGAAGACGATAAGTAAAAATCTTTTCACTATATGATAAAAAAGCCAGGCGATTGCGTCTGGCTTTTTTGTTTCCTTAATAGCTGGTATAACCTTTATAGCATGGATAGTTTCAATAACGGTGGAAGGTTTGAGGCTATGAAAAAGTGCTGTGTAACGTTGGGGTTACACAGCACTTGATATGATGTAATAATGAGTTATTACTTCTTGAGTGCGTTGAGAGCCTCTTGGATAGTGGCAATCTTGCTTTGTGCGTCGGCTTGCTTCTTGCGCTCGCCAGCAACTACTGCTTCGGGAGCGTTGGCCACGAAGCGCTCGTTGCTCAGTTTCTTCTCAACCGATGCAAGGAAGCCTTGAGTATACTTGAGTTCAGCCTCGAGCTTAGCAATCTCTTCCTCAACATTGATGTTATTGCCCAGGGGTACTGCAAACTCTTGTGTACCTACGAGGAACGAAGCTGCTGTAGCATCCTTAGTCTCTACGCTGTCAATAGCGTCAAGGCCGGCCAACTTGGCGATGATGGTCTTGCAAGGATTGCTGAACTCACCCACAACCTGCAGTGAGAGGGCTTCCTTGTTGGGTATGTTCTTGCTCTTGCGCACGTTGCGCACGCCTGTAACGATTTCCTTAGCCTCGGCAACAGCCTTGAGCAACTCGGCATTGGGTTCGCCAGCCTCGGGCATGCGTGCATACATGATGCTCTCGCCGTCCTTGCGCTCGCTGATGTTCTGCCACAACTCCTCGGTAATGAAGGGCATGAAGGGGTGAAGCATGCGCAGCAGGCTGTCAAAGAAGCCCATTGTTGCCTCGAGTGTCTTCTTGTCGATAGGTTGTTGATAAGCGGGCTTGATAGTCTCAAGATACCATGCAGAGAACTCCTCCCAGAAGAGGCGGTAGATAGCCATCAGAGCCTCGCTCAAGCGGAACTTAGAGAACAGGTCCTTAACCTCAGCCAGAGTGTTATCGAGTGTGCTCTGGAACCACTCTACTGCCAGGCGGCTATGCTCGGGCTGCTCAATGTCGGCAACCTCCCAACCCTTAACCAGGCGGAATGCGTTCCATATCTTGTTGTTGAAGTTTCGTCCTTGCTCGCACAGTGCGTCATCATACAGGATGTCGTTACCAGCAGGAGCAGCAAGCATGAGACCCATGCGTACGCCATCGGCACCGAAGCGGTCGATGAGCTCCAGAGGATCGGGTGAGTTACCCAGTGACTTAGACATCTTGCGGCCCAGCTTGTCGCGAACGATACCGGTGAAGTAAACGTTCTTGAAGGGCATCTCGCCTATGTACTCATAACCAGCGATAATCATACGTGCTACCCAGAAGAAGATGATATCCGGACCTGTAACGAGGTCGGTAGTGGGGTAGTAGTACTTCATCTCCTCGTTGCCGGGCTTGTTGATACCGTCAAACAGTGAGATGGGCCACAACCATGAGCTGAACCAAGTGTCGAGGCAGTCCTCGTCTTGGCGCAGGTCGGCAGCAGTGAGAGCGGCGTTGCCAGTCTTCTCGCGAGCCATTTCAACAGCCTTCTCAACGGTCTCTGCTACAACATAACCTCCCTGAGGCAGGAAGTATGCGGGAATGCGGTGACCCCACCACAGCTGGCGACTGATGCACCAGTCCTTAGTGTCGGTCATCCAGTGACGGTAAGTATTCTTGAACTTGGCAGGATAGAACTTGATGTCGTCTTCCATAACGGCCTTGAGGGCGGGCTTAACCAGGTCGGTCATCTTGAGGAACCACTGCATTGACAGCTTAGGTTCGATAGCAACGCTTGTACGCTCGCTGTAACCTACCTTGTTTTCATATGCCTCAACCTTCTCGAGCAGGCCAGCAGCCTCGAGGTCCTTCTCGATTTGCTTGCGCACGTCGAAGCGGTCCATGCCCACATACATGCCAGCAGCCTCGCTCAGCGTACCGTTGTCGTTGAAGATGTCGATGCTCTCCAGATTGTACTTCTCACCCAGCATGTAGTCATTGGGGTCGTGAGCGGGAGTCACCTTGAGGCAACCTGTACCGAACTCGATGTCAACATACTCATCCTCGATGACAGGAATCTCGCGGCCTACGAGGGGCACGATAACCTTCTTGCCACGCAGGTGCTGGTTCTTGGGGTCATTGGGGTTGATGCACATCGCAGTATCGCCCATGATGGTCTCGGGGCGTGTAGTTGCAACGATTGCATAACCGTCTTCGCCCACAATCTTGTAGCGCAGGTAGAAGAGCTTACTGTGCTCCTCCTTGTATACAACCTCCTCGTCGCTTAGTGCAGTCAGTGCCTTGGGGTCCCAGTTCACCATGCGCACACCGCGATAGATGAGGCCTTTGTTGTACAGGTCAACAAACACCTTGAGTACGCTCTCGCTGCGCACTTCGTCCATGGTGAACGATGTGCGGCTCCAGTCACAAGATGCGCCCACCTTGCGCAGCTGTTGCAAGATGATGCCGCCGTGCTCGTGAGTCCAGTCCCAAGCGTGCTTGAGGAACTCGTCGCGAGTGAGGTCGGTCTTCTTGATGCCTTGCTGAGCCAGGCGGTTAACCACCTTGGCCTCGGTAGCGATTGAAGCGTGGTCGGTACCAGGCACCCACAGTGCATTCTTGCCCTCCATGCGTGCACGACGCACCAGGATGTCCTGGATGGTCTCATTGAGCATGTGACCCATGTGCAGCACACCGGTTACATTGGGGGGTGGAATTACGATTGTGTAAGGTTCGCGCTCGTCAGGAGTAGACTTGAACAAGTCGTGTCCCTCCCAGTACTTGTACCATTTGTCCTCGACCGCTTTAGGGTCGTATACAGTAGCTAAATTGTTCATACTATGTTGTAAAATTAATATATTCTATTTCAAACTACAAAGGTAGTGATTTTTTGACGAAAAACGAATATAGAACCACGAAAAAACAATTGGTGAATGGAGTAGATACAACAAAAAAGCGCTGGCAACTGGGTTGCTAGCGCTTGAATGCGGAGAGGACAAGATTCGAACTTGCGGTAGGGTTACCCCTACGGCAGTTTAGCAAACTGCTGGTTTCAGCCACTCACCCACCTCTCCGGTTGCTATAGGCTGATTTTTCTTTAGCGAGTGCAAAGTTAAGGTTTTTTTTCGGTTTTGCCAAAGTTTTTTTGAAAAAAAATAAGAATTGCGAATTTTTGTTGCTTTTTTGTGCGAAGAATGGTATTGGTATTTTATTAATGTGTAATTTTGCAATTCACATATGTCTGAAAAATATGAGTAAGAAACATTCGTCAAAAAATAGAATAATGGCCGTCTTGGCTGGAGTAGTCGTTGTGTTGGGGCTTGCAAGCTTCCCCTACTTTTTCAAGGGTGCGCCCGATGACGGCTTGATTAAGGTGCGCGAGGGCTCTACCATCGACATGGTGGCCGACTCTATAGGCAGCATCGATGTAGGGTTTGCAGCTCGCGTCAAGACTCTGCTTACGCTCACTGGCTCTGACCTGAGCAAGCGTCAGGGTGCGTTTAAGGTGCACAAGGGTGACTCTCCATTTAAGGTCATGCGACTGCTGCGCAGTGGTGCCGAGAGTGGCGTCAAGTTTACCTTTAACAATGTGCGCACTAAGATAGAATTTGCCGAGCGCTTTGGCAATAAGTTCATGGTAGAAAAGGGTCTGATGCTGGGCGCACTGTGTAGCGACAGCCTGTGTGCCAAGTATGGCAAGACTCCCGAGACCATCGTGTGCCTGCTGTTGCCCGACAGCTACGAGTTCTACTGGGACATCACTCCCGAGCAACTGCTCGACCGCTTCAATGATTACTACAACAAGTTCTGGAACGATGAGCGTAAGGCTAAGGCTAAGGCGCTGGGACTCACTCCCGACGAGGTTTCCATCGTTGCATCAATCGTCGAGGAGGAGACAGCCAAGGGCGATGAGCGTGGCAAGGTGGCTCGCCTTTACATCAACCGCGTGCAGCAGGGCATGCCATTGCAGGCCGATCCTACTGTTAAGTTTGCAATAGGCGACTTCTCAATCAAGCGCCTCACCATACCCATGACTCGTGTTGAGTCGCCCTACAACACTTACCGTGTGCAGGGTTTGCCTCCTGGTCCCATTCGCATCCCCGAGAAGGCAACTATCGATGCTACACTCAATGCTCCCAAGCACGACTACCTGTATATGTGTGCCAAGGAGGACTTCAGTGGCTATCACAACTTTGCTGTTGACTATAATACTCACATGGCCAATGCTCGCCGCTATCAGGCAGCACTCAACGCCCGTGGAATCAAGTAAAACGCTTATATTATGGAAAGAGAAGACGATATCGTTATTTTCGGCAGGTATGAGGACCCCATCGAGGCACAAATCGTGAAGGGTGTACTCGAGACTAATGGCATTATTGCCGGCGTGATGGAGGAGAACATCTCTCGCGGACTCATGATGAGCCCCACATGCGTGATGGTGATGCGTCGCGACCTGCAGCGTGCTCAGGAAGTGCTCGAGAGCGCTGCCGAGGAGTAATCGTGCAGGTATTATGAAAAACACATGACACAAACTGAACGTACATATATTGCCATCGACCTGAAGTCGTTTTATGCCTCGGTAGAGTGTGTGGAGAGAGGGCTTGACCCGCTCACCACCAACCTTGTTGTGGCCGATAGCAGCCGCACCGACAAGACCATATGCCTAGCGGTGTCGCCGTCGCTCAAGGCCTATGGCATAAGTGGCCGAGCACGCCTGTTTGAGGTGGTGCAGCGTGTGCGTCAGGTCAACTGGGAGAGTCAGCGCAAGGCTCCGTGGCAGCGGCTCACGGGCAAGAGCGTCGATGATGCCGAACTCAAGACTCACCCCGAGCTGGCGGTTGACTACCTCGTGGCTCCACCACGCATGGCACATTACATCGACTACAGCACCCGCATTTACCAGATATATCTCAAGTATGTTGCCCCCGAGGACATCCATGTCTATTCCATCGACGAGGTGTTCATGGATGTGACGCAATATATGGGCATATATAAGATGTCGGCTCACGACTTGGCCATGACCATCGTGCGTGATGTGCTGGCACAGACAGGCATCACTGCCACTGCAGGCATAGGCACCAACATGTATCTGTGCAAGGTGGCAATGGACATTGTGGCCAAGCACTTGCCTGCCGACAAGGACGGGGTGCGCATTGCCGAGATTGACGAACGTTCTTATCGAGAGAAGTTGTGGAACCACCGTCCGCTCACCGACTTCTGGCGTGTGGGGCGCGGCATAGCCAGTCGCCTTGAGGCCTATGGCATCGACACCATGGGCAAGATAGCCCGCCTGTCGCTTCGCAATCCCGAATTCCTGTATCGCATGTTTGGCGTTAACGCCGAGTTGCTCATCGACCACGCTTGGGGGTGGGAACCGTGCACCATCGACTATGTCAAGGCTTATCGTCCCGAGACCAACTGCCTGAGCAGCGGTCAGGTGCTCACCTGTGCCTACAGTGTCGACAAGGCTCGCATCGTCATACAGGAGATGGCCGATGCTGTCGCCCTCGACCTGGTTGACAAACGACTGGTGACCGATCAACTGGTGGTAACCGTGGGTTACGACATCGAGAGCCTGAGCAATCCCGAGATTAGAGCAAAATACGACGGCCCCGTGGGCGTTGACTATTACGGCAGGCAGGTGCCTAAACACTCACACGGTACCCAGAATCTTGACCGTCAGACTTCGTCGGCCCGACTCATCCGCGAGGCAACGCTGGCGTTGTTTGACCGCATCGTCAACCCCGACCTGCTGGTGCGTCGGCTCAATATCACCGTCAATAGGGTAGTGCGTGAAGATCAGGCACGCAACACTGCTAAGCCCGTTGAGTACAACCTGTTTACCGATATGGAACAGGTAGTACAAGAGCAACACGAGGAGAACGAGACCCTGAACCGCGAGCGTGCAATGCAGGAGACCCTGCTGTCGCTAAAGAAAAAGTTTGGCAAGAACGCCATACTCAAGGGACTCAACTTTGCCGAGGGTGCTACGGCCAAAGACCGCAACTCACAGATCGGCGGCCACAAAGCATAGCTTCTTAGTAAAGGGTTTTATATCTGACAAAAACAAATATAAACCCCTTGAAGATGATGGGGTGCTATGGCCCCTGATGGTATGAACGCATGATTTTCCTTTTGAGCAAGCTCTAGATGAAATCATTCGTTCATACCATCACCTTCCTGCAGAAGGCATTCATCCTCTTCAAGGCCATAAACAGGAAATAAAGCTTTCTCGGTCACAATAATAGGTTGCAATAACCCGTTATAGATGTAAAACTTACAAGTCAAATGAAAAACTTCAAAATAGAACGTCTTGTTGATAGAGACCCTGTTCTTTACAATAAACTCAAGCAGTGGTGTTATGAGATTAATGGTTGTTGCCAAGAGGTACATAAGGGATTAGGCCCGTTTCTCAACGAGTATATGTATCAAGATGCACTTGAGATTATGCTTGAGGAACGAAATGTCAAACCGTATGCTCGAGAATACTATTTTTCGGTTAAGTTTCATGGAAAGCGTATCAGCCATAAGCACTACGTTGATTTCTACGTAAAAGACAAGGCTTTTATTGAATGTAAGGCTGTAGAGAAACTATGTCTTGAGCATAGGCAACAGCTATGGAACTATATGCGACTGACTAAGACTCGCATTGGTATCCTATGGAACTTTGCCCCGGTAAGTGATCAGAGTGAACACTATTATCTAGATATTGATACCGACACAATGTTCTTGTTTTGAGAAATGTTTATTTTGGGTTTATTGCCTTGTGAATGTGCAGGTGAGGCAACTCACTGATGTTGGTGGAGAATGTTTGATGATGTGAGCTTTGCTCATAATCTCAAACAGGCAACACCGGCATCAAACCCGAGGTACGAGGGATGCACATACACAAGGGGTGGATTTCGGTTTTTGTTATAACTCCAAGGTATACAAAATATAATTAGATGATTGACAATTACGATGACATAATAGACTTGCCGCATCCTGAGCCTGCTAATCACCGACGCATGTCGATGATGGCTCGTGCTGCGCAGTTTGCCCCGTTTGCTGCACTCACGGGGCACGATGCCGCCATTGCCGAGACAGCCCGCTATACCGACCAGCAGATAGAACCCGGCGAGGCATTGACCGACGAACTTAACCGCACCTTTGCTTTGCTGCAAGAGCGCGTCAACGACCATCCCGCGGTCGAGGTCACATACTTCGTCCCCGACGCTCGCAAGCAGGGCGGCTCTTACCGCACCATCACTGGCAGCGTAAAGCGCATCGACCACGATAACCAGCATCTCATTCTCATCGATGGCACCCTCATCCCATTAACCTACATCGTAAACCTAAAACTGTAACCCATGTCCACAATTTATCTATGAGGTAATTCCATTTTGCTTGCGTAGCAAGCCATTTTTTAGCGAAGCATAAAAATCAAAATAAAAATATATTCTTTTTACCGCACAACAATAATAAAAATAGCGAGCATTGCTGCCCGCTATTTATTGTATTAATGTGCCTGTTCTTTACTTGCTGCGTACAGCTCGTATCGTCCTTCCGTGGCAACGGGCTCTACCTGACATAAATGTTCCAGTCGCAGTGAAAGATAATCCAGTTGCAAGACTTATATTGTCTTTATTATAGTCATTTGTACCGAGCGAACTTGACCAGTAATACGCCCTTTCTTCATCATCTCTCAGTCCTTCTTCGTCCTGGTAGTAGGTTATGGGCAAGAAAATGCGATTGCCGTTTTTATCACTTGTAAACATGAAGCCGTTAACACCCTTGTATGTCCACCAGGTGTGTGTTGTGTTGTACAACAACTCCCAGTATTCATCAACGGTGGGCATACGCCATTTCTCGCCCCAGCTCACTGTTGCTGCATCGTCATCGGGGTCAAGCACTTTCAGCCCATCTTCCAGGTTGTACTTGTTTATGCTTTCGATATTGCCATCGCACAGTGTATAGTTTGTCCAGTCAAACACACGCGCGTCGCCCTTGGCATAGCCCGTAGTCTCGCCCCAGGCATAGTAGAGACCTATGTCTTCAGGCGAATTGGCTCCGAGGTTGCAAGTTGCCCATAGTGTGCCACTGGGTAGTCCCAAGTCAACATACTCGTGTGCCTTCACTCCCAGTATCATGTCGATAATAGCGTTCATGTCGGCAATGTCAACAACTCCGTCGCCATTGATGTCGGCTTCGTCGGTAGCTTCCTGCAGTGAAAGTATCATGTCGATAACGGCGTTTACATCGGCCACATCAACTACAGCATCACCATTTGTATCGCCGGGAATGATTTCTTCTTCGGGACCCTCAATGTGGGTAAATAGGCCCCATACAAAATCGTCGGCATAGGGTTTTACGGCAGGTACATGTACAGTCGCATTATTGTAAGTAACACTCGAAAATGCGTTCTTCTTCATTATCGCAGGTGGAATCCTGTTGGGCGAATATATATCAACTAGACAGGTGTCCAGATCAAAGGCATATTCGTCAATTATTTTTACCGAGTTGCCTAACACCAGTTTCTTCAACTTGTAACATACGCTAAATGCATCGGGACCAATTCGCTCAAGAGAATTTGGGAGTTCCAATTCGGTTATTCCAAGCTTGCATAATGAGCAGGTGCCCAATAGGTTTAACGAGTTTCCCAATGTGAGTTTTTCGATGTTCTCACAACCATAAAACGCGTAGTGACCAACGACTTCGACCGAGTTGGGAATGTCAAGGGATGTGAGCCCATATTGTTTGTATGCAAAGTACATGGGTATCTTCTTCACTTTGTCGCCAATTGTTATCTCGGTTAATGGGCACTTATAAAAGTATCCGTTGTTAGAACTATTGCTATTGCAGCCTATGGCATTGAAAACGAGTTTAGTCAACTGGCTGTTATAAGTCAGTGCATCACTTGCTAGTGTAACAACATTCTCGGGAATTGTTATGGAAGTGATGCTAGTGTTATTAATTGCCGCCGAGCCTATCGTTGTTACCGTCTCGGGGAGGGTAACAGATGTGATATCTGTTTTATTGTAAAGCAGATATGAGGGGATAAGCTCCACTTCGTCGCCAAATGTAACCTCGGCCAGCGGACTGTCTTTGAACCATGCATCTCCGGGTTGGTCGATATCATTGGTTTTACGCGCATTATAGGTGAGTTTATTGATTCCCGTACAACCTGCAAATGCCGATGTGCCTATGGATGTAACCGTTGCGGGTATGTATGCCTCGGTAAGTCCGGTACAAGCATAGAATGCCAGTGTTCCTATTGATGTTACGGTTTCAGGAATATTGACTGTTTTCAGTTTGCCTTGCCTGTAGGCAAAATAGGCAGGTATCTTTGCAACCTCATCGCCTAGGGTGAGACTGGTCAAGCCGCAATCGCTAAACCATGCGTAAGAATAGTGGGTGGCATCGCTGCAGTTGCGAGCGTTATATGTTACATCGGTCAAGGCCGTACAACTTTGAAACGCATTATTGCCTATGTGGGTTACCCCCTTGGGGATTGTAACCGATGTGATGGCAGTCTTATAGAAGGCATGGTCGCCTATCCATGTGAGCGAGTCGCTCAGTGTGAGTGATGCCAAGTCAACGCACTCGGCAAAGGCATAGTCACCAATGCCGACACACGACTGGGGAATAACCATCGAAGTAATAGGAAATCCTCTAAACATATATGAAGGAATAGCCTTAACCTTGTCGCCCAGGGTAATATTCTTTATGGGGCTGTTATTGCACCATAGATTGAAATTGGATGAGCAGTTTATTGCATTGTAAACCAGTGTGGTCAACCCCGTACAGTTGTTAAAAGCTGCTACGCCAATTTGGGTAACAGGTTCAGGTATGGTGACTTCTTGCACTTTCGCACAGCCATAGAAGGCAAAGTTGCCTATCGTTGTGAGCGTGTTGGGCAACGAGAGACTCTCAAGGTTGTTGCAACCATAGAATGCATATTGCCCCACGGTTTCAAGTTTCTGTCCTAGATTGATGTCCACAAGGCCTGTACAACCATAGAATGCATAGTCGTCGATAGCCGTAACCCCTTCGGGGAGGGTGATTGTGGTGATACTCGTCTGATTATAGACAAAACCTGCGGGAATACGTTCCACCTCACTGCCAATGACAATTTTAGTCAGCATATTATCACCGAACCAACCCTTGGCAGCGGTTCCCATTTTGCTATTGAAACTGCAATTGCGTGCATTGTATATCACCTCACTAAGCGCATTGGCACCTTTGGCACCACCAAAGCAACCATCCGCTATAGAAGTTACGCCAGCCCCGATGGTTATCGATCTCAGGTGTGTGCAGGTATAAAACGCGTGATCCTCGATTGTGGTGACACTATCAGGAATAACAAGTCGCCTTAAGCCTGTACTGGCAAATGCCTCGAAACCTATTGTCTTCAACGAGTTGGGCAACTCAATGCTTTGCAAGCCCGCATGTCCCTTAAACGCATAGTCGCCTATTGCCGTAACTGTCTCGGGGACGACAGTGCCCATGCAACCACACACCAGCTCGTTGTCCTGGGTTTTGATGATTGCGTTGCAATTGTTTCGTGAGTCATATACGGGATTGCCGTCTTCGACCACTATTGTACTTAGATTGGTACAAGCTGGAAATGGCGCATCACTGATATCGGTAACCGAGCTTGGGATGGTTATCGCTCTCAATGCCGAGCAACGGTCAAAGGCCAGCATGCCTATGGTTGTAACCGTGTTGGGAATCGTCACCTCGGCCAGTTTGGTACATGTCGCAAATGCCAGGAAATCGATGGCAGTAACCGTGTATGTTTTCCCGTCGTTAGTCACCTGGGCAGGAATGATAGCCGAGGTAAGGTCGGGATAGTTTGTGGTATCACCATATCTGGTGACGGTCACCGATGTGCCATCGCTGTTCTTGTTATAAGCGAGACCGTCGGCCATGAAGTCGTAAGCCGTGGCGGCTTGCCATGCAGCAGCCAGTACCGCGATAAGTAATAATACTCGTTTCATAGTTTGTATGTATGTTTTGTTTATTATCAGAAATTGGAATAATTAAAATAATTTTGTCTTTTTTGTACTTGTGGTTTTTACTTGACAAACTTAAATGTTGACTCGCGTTGCGACTTGCCGTCAAGTAAATAGAGGCAGTGGTCGATGCCGGGAGTTACAAGTTTAAAGCGAATGGTGTTGTAAGTGCCGTCGGGCCAGTTGATTTGGAGCTCTTCGTCCCACTTTTTCGTAGCATCCCATTCTCCAATAAACATATAATACTTGGCAGAGCTGTCTTTGTAAGAACGGAGAGTCGCTCCATACCACGAAGGCATGTAAAAGTCCAGATTGATTTTGCTCTTTGCTGCATCTGGTCTTTTTAATTTCATCACTTCACCATTATAGGTAACGGTTACCTCATCTATGATGTTCTTGTCATAGCTTGGGTCAAACAAGTTGTTACCATCGGCATCCTCGGCAAAGATTTGAAGTGTTACAGGATAGTAATCTTCAATAATATCC
>JAGHTV010000275.1 GCA_018065165.1 Candidatus Sodaliphilus fimicaballi
TCATTGGCAATTATGGTGTGCCTCCACGCACCGTAAACGACGGTATGAGCGATTTCCTTGAGAGTGAAAAGATTCACCCCGAGGCTATCATCTGCCAGGACTACTCGTGGGAGTATAGCCACTGGAATGCAGCAAGCAGTCTTGCCCAATGGCTCGAAGACGAGAATGTCGTTGGCGTGTATGGTATTGACACTCGCGCTTTAACCAAGTTACTGCGTGAAAAAGGCTCTATGCTTGGCAAGATTATTGTTGAGGGTTGTGACGATGTCGATTTTTACGATCCCAACGCTGAAAATCTTGTTGCTAAGGCTAGTTGTACCGAAGTTAAGGAGTACGGCATTGGCAATGACAAGCGCGTTGTGCTTGTTGACTGTGGCGTAAAGAATAACATCATTCGCTGTTTGGTTAAGCGTGGTGCTCATGTAATCAGAGTACCATGGAATTATGATTTCTCGACAATCGAGTATGACGGTCTGTTTATAGCTAACGGTCCTGGTAATCCCGATTTCGCCGAGGAGACTGTTCAAAACATACGCAAGGCCCTTGATGGAGACCGCCCCATATGCGGTATATGTATGGGTAATCAATTGCTCAGCAAGGCTGCTGGTGCTAAGGTCTACAAGCTCAAGTATGGACATCGCAGTCACAATCAGCCCGTTCGCGAGGTTGGCACTGACCGCTGCTTCATTACATCACAAAACCATGGTTTTGCAGTTGATACTGCAACCCTGGGTGCTGACTGGGAACCACTTTTCATCAATATGAACGATGGTACAAACGAGGGAATTAAGCACAAAACTAAACCCTTCTTCTCAACTCAGTTCCACCCCGAGGCTTGTGGTGGTCCCACAGATACCGAATTTGTATTTGACAAGTTCATTGAGTCTATTAAAAAGTAACCCTCATTCATCTCTCATACATAATTAATATAGATTATCATGTTGACAAAATATAATAAGGTTCTGATATTAGGTTCGGGTGCGTTGAAGATTGGCGAGGCCGGTGAGTTTGATTACTCTGGTTCACAAGCACTCAAGGCACTCAAGGAAGAGGGCATATCTACCGTCCTTATCAATCCTAACATTGCTACAGTGCAAACTAGCGAAGAGTTTGCCGACAAGATATATTTCTTGCCTGTGACTCCTCAATATGTTGAGAATGTAATTGAGAAAGAACGTCCTGACGGCATCTTGCTTGCATTTGGTGGTCAAACTGCACTCAACTGTGGTGTTGAACTTTTCCAGAGTGGCGTTCTTGAAAAATACAATGTAAAGGTTCTGGGTACTCCTGTTGAGACAATCATGAACACTGAGGATCGTGAGTTGTTCAACAAGAAACTCGACGAGATAGATGTTAGAACCATCAAGAGTGAAGCTGTTGAGAGTCTTGAAGACGCAGTAAAGGCAGCCGAGAAGGTTGGATATCCCGTTATCGTTCGTGCTGCATATGCATTGGGCGGCCTGGGTAGTGGTTTTTGCGACAACGAGGCTGAATTGCGTACCCTTGTAGAAAAAGCATTGTCATTCTCTCCTCAAGTTCTTGTAGAGAAATCGCTTAAGGGTTGGAAGGAAATTGAATATGAGGTTGTTCGCGACCGTTTCAATAACTGTATTACCGTATGTAATATGGAGAACTTCGACCCTCTGGGCATTCATACAGGTGAGAGTATTGTTGTTGCTCCTTCACAAACTCTCTCTAACGACGACTATCATTACTTGCGTGAACTCGCAATTAAGATTATACGCCACCTGGGTATCGTGGGTGAGTGTAACATTCAGTATGCTTACGACCCCAAGTCAATGGATTATCGTGTAATCGAGGTTAATGCCCGCTTGAGTCGTAGTTCTGCTCTTGCTTCAAAGGCTACTGGTTATCCATTGGCATTTGTTGCTGCTAAGCTTGGTTTGGGTTATGGTCTGTTTGACCTTAAGAACTCGGTAACCAAGGTTACATCGGCATTCTTTGAACCTGCTCTTGACTATATAGTTTGTAAGATTCCTCGTTGGGACCTTGGTAAGTTCCATGGCGTTAAGCGTGAGATTGGTTCTTCAATGAAGTCGGTAGGTGAGGTTATGGCAATTGGCCGCACCTTTGAAGAAGTTATTCAGAAGGGTCTTCGCATGATAGGTCAAGGCAAACATGGATTTATCGAGAATCAACCTATTAAGGTTTCTGACCTTGAGAAGGCGCTTAGCGAACCTACTGATCGCCGTATCTTTGCTATTGAGACTGCGTTCCGTTCAGGCTATACCGTTGATCAGATTCACGACCTCACAAAGATTGACAAGTGGTTCTTGCATAAACTTGAGAACCTCTATAATACAGCTGTTGAACTTGAACAGTGCAAGACTCTCGAGGATATTCCTCAAGAATTGATGCAAGTTGCCAAGGAACAGGGCTTCAGTGATTTCCAAATAGCTCGTGCCGTTCTTAAGGATGAAATGGGTGCTGGTAGCGAAGCGAACCTTAAGGTGCGTGAGATTCGTAAAAACATGGGCATTCTCCCAGCTGTTAAGCAAATCGATACACTTGGTGCCGAGTATCCTGCTTTAACTAACTATCTATATCTTACTTATAACGGTAAGACTCATGATATCGACTATGAGAACGACGGTAAGTCAATCGTGGTTCTTGGTTCAGGTGCTTATCGCATTGGTAGTTCTGTTGAGTTTGACTGGTGTAGCGTCAATGCACTGCTCACAGTTAAGAAAGAGGGTTGGCGTTCGGTAATGATCAATTACAACCCCGAGACTGTGTCAACCGACTACGACATGTGTGACCGTCTCTATTTCGATGAGCTTACATTTGAGCGTGTAATGGATATTATCGAACTCGAGCAACCTCATGGCACTATCTTGTCAACTGGTGGTCAAATACCCAATAACCTTGCTTTGCGTCTTGACGCTCAAGGTGTAAACATCTTGGGTACCGATGCCAAGAGCATTGACAATGCTGAGGACCGTCACAAGTTCTCTGCTATGCTTGACGAACTTGGTATTGACCAACCTGCTTGGCGAGAGCTTACTTCGCTTAGCGATATTCACGATTTTGTTGCCGAGGTTGGTTATCCTGTTCTTGTTCGCCCCAGTTATGTACTCTCGGGTGCAGCAATGAATGTATGTTCTAACGATGAGGAACTGGAGAAGTTCTTGCAACTGGCTGCTAATGTTTCAAAGACACATCCTGTTGTAGTTAGCTCATTTGTACAGAACGCTAAGGAGATTGAGTGGGACTGTGTTGCACAGAATGGCGAAATCAAGCTTTATGCTTGTAGTGAACACATTGAGTTTGCCGGCGTTCACTCGGGTGATGCTACAATTCAATTCCCACCTCAAAAACTCTATGTTGAGACCATACGTCGCATCAAGAAAATCAGCAGTAAGATTGCTAAGGCTTTGAATATTAGTGGTCCTTTCAATATTCAATATCTGGCCAAGAATAACGATATTAAGGTTATCGAATGTAACCTGCGTGCATCTCGTAGTTTCCCGTTTGTTTCTAAGGTGTTGAAGATTAACTTCATCGACTTGGCAACAAAGGTTATGCTTGGAATTCCTGTCGAGAAGCCTAATAAGAGTGCATTTGACCTTGATTATGTGGGCATTAAGGCATCACAATTCTCTTTCTCACGACTTCAGGGTGCTGACCCTGTACTGGGTGTAGATATGTCATCTACCGGTGAGGTTGGTTGCCTTGGTGATAGTTCTAGTGAGGCGTTGCTTAAGGCTATGCTCTCTGTAGGTCACCGTGTTCCCAAGAAGGGTATTCTCTTGAGCACTGGTACTGCTAAGATGAAGGCTGATATGCTTGATTCTGCTATCAAACTGCACAAGAAGGGATACACGCTGTATGCTACAGGTGGTACACATCAGTTCTTGAATGATAACGGTGTTCCCGCTGTTAAGGTTCACTGGCCTAGCGAGCCCGACCGTACTCCTCAAGCAATCGATTTGTTGCACGATAAGACCATAGATTTGGTAGTTAATATTCCTAAGAACTTGACTTCTACCGAGTTGACCAATGGTTACAAGATTCGTCGTGCTGCAGTTGACTTGAATGTGCCCTTGATTACAAATGCTCGTCTTGCATCGGCATTTATCAATGCATTCTGCGATCTCACTCACGATGACATGGAAATCAAGTCATGGGATGAGTATTAAACAATAATAAATGTTTAGATTCAAACAGTTTCAGGTAGAACACGATCGGTCGTCAATGAAGGTTGGCACTGATGGTGTTCTTCTTGGTTCATGGTGTGATGTCTTACATGCTAGTAGGGTGCTAGATGTTGGAACTGGTTGTGGACTTATTGCACTAATGGTTGCTCAGCGAAACTCTATTTCCATTGTAGATGCGATAGATATAGACGTGGCAAGTGTAGGCCAAGCTGCTGAAAACTTCAAGAAAAGTCCTTGGTCTGAAAGACTTAACGCCATCAATGCTGATTATTGTACGTTTGAATGCACAAATAAGTACGATTTAATCGTGTCCAATCCTCCGTTTTTTACTAATGGAGTTTTGTCTCCTAATGAAGTCAGACGCAATGCTCGTCACACCCAGTCGTTGACATTCGAGCAATTGATTGTTAAGTCAAAATCCATATTGACCGATGCCGGAATTTTATCGATTGTTACGCCTGTAGACGCTTATAAAGATATACTTGACATCTGTATGGCTAATGGTTTGTTCGTTAGTAAAATATGTAAAGTGTATCCCATGCTTAACTTGCCAGTTAAGCGATTGCTCTGGAATATACTTATGACGCCTACTAAAACCATTTGTAATGATTTGGTTATCGAGGCGTCACCAGGTAACTATTCAGATGATTTTATAAACTTGTGTCGTGATTTCTATCTGAAATTTTAACCGATTGTTACGCTATTAATCGCATCATGGGCTGCCGTTGCATATTGTTGCAATGTGTGGCTCTTTTTAATTGCCTTGCGAGCCTTATGGTCGGCCTCGGGTAGGAACAGTTCCCATAACGATTTCATCTTGGTTACAATTTGACCTTCGCCGCCGGTATAGCTGTTGCAATAGGCTTCCATTAGTGAATCGTGAAAATTCTGTACAGTTTGGTTTGTAGCGTCTGTAGATGTGATGTATGGATGTGCTACAAGTCCTCGTCCTATCATGACACCCGCCAAATTGGGATATTTTTCTTTAATTGTAATTGCATCGGCTATTGACTCGATATTACCATTGTATAAGATAGGGTAGTGGCAGCTTGCTAATATTGCTTCAAATTGCGATAGGTCTAAATCGCCTTTATATTTCTGTGTGCCTATGCGAGGATGAATCGTGATGTGTGTTGGATTGATGATATCTAAAAGTGGCACAATTTCTTGCCATTGTTTGTTATCATCCCATCCGAGTCTCATTTTGACTGAAAATTCAATGTCTCTATATTGTGCAATAGCTTGAAGAAATTTAGCGAATTCATCGGGGTATTTCAGCATGCCTGACCCTTTGTGTTTTAATGCTACAGGAGGGTGGGGGCATCCTAGATTTATATCGATAGAGGTATACCCAAGGTTTTTGATTGCATCAATTAATATTGTCGCTTCTTGTGGCTGGCAGGCAATGATTTGTGGTACAACTGTGCTTGTGTTTACATCGGGATTGATATCCTTGATATCGTGGTTACGTATCGTGCCTTTCTCTAATCTAATGAAAGGTGTATAGTATCTTGTAATGCCGCCAAAATACTTGGCATGATTATTGCGCCATATGTGGTCAGTATAGCCTTGTAATGGTGCACTATATATATTAAGTAACGAATTCATATTGCAAAATTACAACAAACATCGAGTAAAAACGAGCGATATAAGACTAAATATGTTAAAAATCACCTCATTTTGCATTTTTTGAGTTTATAAAAGTTACCTAATTGAAAATATATTTTTAACTTGCACTAAATTTCGATTAAACTTTTTAGTATAGTATAAAGTCTAATTGATAAATTTGAACGAAAAATCAAAAATAAAGAAAGATATGAAGTACAGAGTTTTTGCATTATTAGGTGTTCTTGCCATGTCGGCAAGCACTTTGATCCAAGCACAGGATTATGATGACATCTATTACGGAAGCTCATCAAAATCTACAAAGAAGACAGTTAAGGTAAAGTCAACAAGCAACGGTCTCACTACTTCAGTTTCTCCAGTTGCATCTCAAGGTGCAGTGGCGACATCAGCAAATACGTCATCTAAATATTATAGTGATGAGTTTGATGTTGACGCCTATAACCGTCGTGGCGCTGAGTATGAGAAAACTAGTAACATGTTTGATCGTGACTCTATCATTGATGATGAGGAAACATCAACATTCTCTAACACTGAACGCATCGAGCGTTTCTACAACCCTGAAATCATCATCAAGAGTAACGACGATGAGTTGGTAGAGCTGTACTATGACAATGCCTCTAATGTTAACATCATCATTGGCACACCTAGCTATTCGCCAGTTGTAGTATGGAATGATTTCTGGTATGACTCATGGTGGCACGATCCCTTCTATTGGGGATGGCATCGTCCTTACTGGTATAGTTCATGGAGCTGGGGCTGGCATTCTCCCTGGTACTGGGACCACTATTATTGGGGACATCACCACTGGGGTTGGCATGACACTTGGCATCACGGCTGGGGATGGCATCACGGTTGGAATCACCACTACACTAACTACCGTCCATATTCTCCCGCTCGCCGTCCAAGTTCACGCATTGGCAATAGCTATTATGGCAGCAGTCGTGTAAATGGATATGATGGTTCTCGTCGTGCCAATTCAAACGGCAACATTGGTACACGCACAGGTACAATGACCAATGGTCGCACTCGTCCTGCAACTAGCAATGGCACAATGAATACAGGACGCCGTCCTGCAACAGTAGGCAATGTAGGCACTGTAAATAGTACTCGATCTAATCGTGACATCACAACTCGCAGTTCTTCTGTTATCAGCGATCGCAGTTCAACCGGAACAATGTCACGTTCAAGTTCAAGTCGCTCATCTAGTAGCGCTACTCGTAGTTACGAGCCTACACGCAGCTATAATTCAGGCTCAAGCTCAAGCCGTAGTTCAAGCGGCTGGGGTGGCGGAGGCTTCAGCAGTGGTAGCAGCAGCCGTGGCGGAGGCGGAAGCTTCGGCGGTGGTGGTGGCGGCGGACGTCGACACTAATCAATAAACTACACGAGGATGCTTACCTACCAGGAAGCATCCTTGAAATTAATACTCAAGTTGATATTATTAAACTATAGCGAATATGAGAAAAATAACAATTGCATTGGCTCTTATGACTTTACCCTTTGCTGGTAATGCTCAATATGCCTTTGATGTTCTTCATTATAATCAGTCTCAATTAAGTGGTACATCACGATATATGTCAATGGCAGGTGCCTTTGGTGCTCTGGGTGGCGACATCTCGGCTGTAAACAATAACCCTGGTGGTATTGGAATTTATCGCAGTTCTGATGCTAATATTACTTTCTCACTTGATATGAATTCTTCACAGGCAACTGGTGAGAAGCAAAGTAATACTCGGTTTACTGTCAACAGTATTGGCTATGTAGGTGCTATTAGAATGAATAGTGACGTTATGCCTAATCTCAATTTTGGCTTCACTTACAATCGCAATAATTCTTTCCGTCGTCATTATACAGGTTATATGAGTGGTATTCCCACATCTGTTACCAACTATATTGCTGAAAAGACTATGCAAGATAAGATGACTGTTGCTGATCTTACAAAGAAAAATGCATATTTTGATGGTTATGCATTGTGGGATCAAATTGCAGCTTATCAAACCTACTTGATCAACCCAACAGACTCTGAGGGTAAGAAGTTCTCTGGTCTTGGTTATGATGGCGTGTTTGGCGAGGCTGAGTTCGAGGTTGAAGAATGGGGCCATACCGATGAGTATAATGTTACATTTGGCGGTAATATTAAGAACCAATTGTATTGGGGTGTAGGTTTTGGATTTACTGAACTTGAATATGACAGCTACAAGTATTATGGCGAAGTGCTCAATAATACTGTTATCCACGATCAAGTTGAAAAGCCCGAGTCTTCAGTTCTCGTTGATGGCAAGGCTGCATTAGGTATTGTGAATTCAAGCCATACCGATGGATTTGGTATCAACGCTAAATTTGGTGTAATTTATAAGCCAGTTAACGAGTTGAGACTTGGTGTTGCCATCCATACGCCTACACGCATGTCACTCAAGGATACATATGGTGGCAATATTAGCGCTGAATATTCGGGAGAGAAAGTAAAGAAGAATTATACAATTGTTGAAAAATATCCCGACAACACCGTTCGCTATGACTTGGTTACTCCCTGGAAGTTTATGGGTAGCGCAGCAGCGGTAGTAGGAGGCAAGGCTATTCTTAGTGCCGACTATGAATATGAGGCTTCACAATATATGCGCATATGCGACGATCGCGGTCATGAATTAGCTGATGCAACCGATGAAATTAAGGCATACCTGCAACCCGTACACACCATGAGAGTGGGTGCAGAATACCGCGTTTCTCCTAAATTCAGTTTGCGTGCTGGATATTCTTACCAAACATCGGCAGCACAAGATGCTGTTAAAGACGATAAGATTGATGTTGAGGTTTCTGGTTGCAATCCTGCTTACTCTTATGACAAGAGCAATCAACACATCACAGCAGGTTTTGGCTACCATAGCGGAAGTTTCTACTTTGATATGGCTTATGTAAACCAGCTGCGCAAGACTAATTATCATGCTTTCTCGGGCATTGCCGATCTTCCTACAGTTTGCACCGAGGTTAAGGATAACAACAATCGTGTAACTGCTACAGTAGGCTTCAGATTCTAAAAAATCATTTGAGATATTAAGGCAAT
>JAGHTV010000214.1 GCA_018065165.1 Candidatus Sodaliphilus fimicaballi
TGAATACTGTCTCAACACGGTGGCATGCGTCGAGCTTGCGGCTCTCAACAGCACTACGTTGTGAAGTTACTACCTCGATTACGCCTTCTTCCTTCATCTTAACGCTTGAGAGGTTAGTTGAAGTTTCAGTGAGGCCTTCGAGCTCAAGACTAACTGAAAGAACACCGTGAGGTGCTGCATAGATAGTGTTGATGATGCGTTCAGCATCCTCGCGAGCGATAACCTTAGCGGGAGCCTCAACGCTCTCGATAGTACCTGTCAGGTTGGGTTCGCTGTTCTTGAACTCTTCCTTAACTGTAGCAACAAATGTATTGAATGCAACTGAAAGTTTCTCCTTGTCAAAGTCCTTAACACCGATAACAGTCTCAGCGTCGCGTGCGATAGCGTTACGCAGGTTACCAGCATCGAGAAGAGCTACCTCATAGTCAACTGCACTGCGCAGGTCCCAAAGCAGACGAGCCAGCAAGCGAGTTGCACAAGCACGCTCTGTATTGATGTCGGTACCGCTGTGACCACCATTCATGCCGGTGAGCTTAACCTCAAAGTATACGAGATCGTTGGGAGCGTCAACGGGCTTGTAGTCAAATGTTGCAAGTGTGTCGATACCACCAGCGCAGCTCATTGTGATGATGCCATCGTCCTCGCTGTCGAGGTTGAGCAGATAGTCGCCACGAAGCATGCCTTCGCCTACATTGCTAGCACCTGTAAGACCAGTCTCCTCGTCAACTGTGAAGAAGCCCTCGATAGGACCAGCTACGATTGAAGCGTCGGTCAAGACTGCCAGAGCGATAGCCATACCCATACCGTCGTCAGCACCCAGTGTTGTGCCATTAGCGCGAATCCATTCGCCTTCAACGATTGTCTCGATGGGGTCAGTGTCAAAGTTATGGTTTGAGTCTTTGTTCTTCTCGCATACCATATCCATGTGAGCTTGAACGATGATACCCTTAGCACCTTCTAGACCAGGAGCAGCAGGGCGGAACATTGCTACATTGCCAATTTCGTCAACTTTGTACTCAAGGTTATTCTCCTTTGCAAAGTTTACTAACCATTCACGAATTTTCTCCTCTTTCTTTGAAGGACGAGGCACTTGGTTGATTTGGTCAAAAATTTGCCAAACGCGTGCCGGTTTAAGGTCTTTAATAGTCATAATTTCAGATTTTATTTAATCGTTAAAAATGTTAGTTATCGTTTATGTGACTGAAATTTTGTTAAATCAGCGTCTTTACAAGTGTAAAGTTACAAAAAAGTTTTGAAATATGGTGCAAAAAGTCGCAAACAATCTTTATATTTGCATTAAATTTTAACGCAACAATGGCAACTTTATTGTTTTCAGTGGTACTAATTGCGCTGGCAGTGATACTGTTAGGGGTAAAAATCTTTTTTGTAAAAGGTGGAAAATTCCCTAATACACACATTCACGCCAACCCTGAAATGCGAAAAAGGGGCATTACTTGCGCTCGAGACAGTGAATTTTATAAATAATAGTATATTTAAGAACAAAATGAACGTTTTAAAACTCTCTTACAAGTTAGCAATCGTAGTAGCACTTTTGTGTGCAGCAACTTCATGTAATGAAAAAGCCGAAACTAAATCTGCTGACAAATCTGCCAACAGTTTAGAAAACCTCACTATCCGTTACATTGATGAGGATTCAATCATGGCAAACTATAACCTGGC
>JAGHTV010000493.1 GCA_018065165.1 Candidatus Sodaliphilus fimicaballi
CTGCAATTTCGGCACAAAGTTCTAATTTTTTTCCAACATTTCAAATAAATTTACAAAAAAATAAGTTGACTGACACATTTTTTCCATTTTTCCATACAATCATGGAATTATGAACAAAATCACTACTAGTAGTGATTGCACGGGTGAGATAATTATTGTAATTTTGTAGCGTGAAAAAATCTCTATGTGTAATATTAATGGTTGCAAGTGCGGCCCTTGCCGGCGCCCAGACATTCCGTATTGGAAGGTCAGGACAGGCACGGCCCGTAACACAAGACTCCACCTGGCTCCAGTGGCTTGAGCGGAATCTTGACGACCCCTATATCACACTACAAGAGGTTACAGTCTCGGCAGTGAAGCAAGGCATCGATGAAGTAGAAAAGCAGCCCACAGCCACGCTTATCGACCGCAAAGCCATCGAGCGCAACGGCGTGACAGGCATCAAGACGGCATCGGCAATGGTGCCTAACCTGTTTATCCCCGACTACGGCAGCCGCATGACCAGTTCGATATACATCCGCGGCATCGGTGCCCGCATCGACCAGCCTGCTGTGGGACTCACCATCGACAACATCCCCATCATGTGCAAGGAGAACTACGACCTTGACCTGATGGATATTTCACGCATAGAGGTGCTTCGTGGTCCACAGAGCGCAATGTACGGACGCAACACCATGGGCGGCGTAATCAACGTGTACACACTGTCACCCCTCAGTTATAAAGGCACCCGTGCAATAGCCGAGGGTGCAAGTCACGGCACATGGCGCGCAGGTGTGAGCCACTACACACGACTGCGTCCCAACCTAGGTCTGTCGGGCAGCCTCTCAATGCAAGGCACGGCGGGCGAGTTCGTCAACGAGTTCAACGGCCGCAAGTGTGACTGGGAGCGCCAGGGCACAGGACGCCTGAAACTCGCATGGCTGCCCAAAGAAGGTGTGACCATCAACAACACCCTCAGTGCAAGCGTCAGCCGCCAGGGCGGTTACCCATACGAGCGAGTCTCTACTGGTACAATCGCTTACAACGACACCTGTTTCTACCGCCGCACATCTATCAGCGACGGCCTTACAGCAGAGTTTAAGCTGGGCAAGACGTTGATAAACGCCTTTGCAAGTTATCAATACCTTAACGATAACATGACGCTGGACCAGGACTTCACACCCCTGCCCTACTTCACCCTGACGCAGGCCCGCAAGGAGCATGCGGCGACTCTCGATGTGATTGCCCAGCCCAAAAAGTTTTACAACTTTGGAGGCGGACGATACTCTCTGTTGAACGGACTCTCGGCATTCTACCGTCACATGACGATGAACGCACCCGTCGACTTCTACGACACCGGCATCTACGAACTCATTGAGAAGAACATCAACCAGGCGGTGCCCAGCTACCCTGTGGCATGGGACGAGCGCCACTTCTGCCTGGGCAGCCACTTCACCTCACCCACATGGGGCGTGGCACTGTACCACAGCTCGGAGTACCATAAAGGCCGTCTCACGCTCAAGGCAAGCCTGCGACTCGACTATGAGCACGCGGCGCTCAACTACAATAGCGTGACCCACACTGGCTACAACATAATGCATAACGGAGAGGTATATGCCCACCAGCCAATCGACATTGACGACCACGGCAAGATGAACAAGCACTACTTTACCGTGCTGCCCAGCCTCACCGCATCATGGGATCTCAAACAGCACTTTTCATTCGCCCACACCCTGCACGCCACCATATCGCGCGGCAGCAAGGCAGGCGGCTACAACACGCAGATGTTCAGCGACGTGCTGCAGCAGAGCCTCATGGGCAAGATGGGCATAGGTGCTGCCTACGATGTGAATAAGGTGGTAGGCTACAAGCCCGAGAGCGCGTGGAACTTTGAGCTGGGCGTACACACCCGTGATATGCGTCAACGCGCGCGCTGGACGCTCGATCTCAACGCATTCTACACCCTGTGCCGCGACCTGCAGCTCACCGTGTTCCCCGAGGGCAACACCACGGGCCGCATGATGACCAACGCCGGACGCAGTCGCAACATGGGCTTCGAGGCTGCATATACATGGTCTCCGCGCGAGGAAAGCGGCCTCACCCTTACCTACGGCTACACTAACGCAAAGTTTGTAAAATATAACGATGGCAAGGCCGACTACAAGGGCAACTACATACCCTACGTCCCTACTCACACCCTGCACGCACGCGCATTCAACACATGGGAGGTGCGCAGCTGTGGAGAATGGCTCACAGGCGTGACCCTGAGTGCCAACGTGCAGTGTGCGGGCCGCATCTACTGGAATGAGGCCAACTCGCTGAACCAACCGTTCTACGCCCTGCTGGGTAGCGAACTCACCCTGGA
>JAGHTV010000082.1 GCA_018065165.1 Candidatus Sodaliphilus fimicaballi
TGGGGATTGATGGTGCCTTGCTTCTCGATGGCTTTCATCAACTCGGTGCGCATGTTGGTACTGCTGCGATAGATGATGCGTGAGTCGATCTTCTCCTTGGGAATGCCGGCACCACGAGTCATGAGTTCGCCGCCACCGTTGGCACGATAGCTGTTCATTGCCACGCGATAGGTCTTGTCCTCGTCAAATGCCTGTCCGTTACTCATGCACAATATCTTCACGCGCTGTCCCACGGGCTTGGTAACATCTACCTCGTAGTCGATACCCATTGCCGAGTCAAAGTTGTAGGTAGGCATCTCAAACCACACGCGCTTGCCATTGTCCTTTACACGCATGATGTGGTCACTGGGCGATGTCATGGTCGTTACCCACAGGTCGTAACTCATCTCGAGGAAATTGCGGAGCTCCTTGCCTGTGAGATTAACCACGTAGAGATCGTTTTCGAAGCGATACAGGTCAAACATGTTACCCACGGTGATGTTGCCCTTGTGGAGCACGGCATCGGCTTGCAGCGGGGCGCTAACGGCGATATCGGCACCAGTGATGTCGAGCATGAGTTGCAGTACCATGTCGCCAAATGCGCCGTTGCCAAAGAAACAGTCGCTCGACTGTATGGTCTTGCTGAGTGTGCCTATGGGACGGTTTACCCACTTGTCAACCTCGCTCACCTGTGCTGCAAAGTGATTCATGAAGGCTTGGTCAACGGGTGTGTTGCGCACATCCACAATGTCGCCCTTGCGGTCGGTGACACACCACTTGTTGCCGTCGTGCTCAAGGCTGATGGTAGCCTGTGCAAGAGCCATGGCGTTGTTGGCAGGGTTAAGCACGAGCACCTTTGAGCCATCGCACACGTCGTCCATTGTATTGTTGCGACGGTGATCGTGGCCGCAGAATATCACATCAAATCCTGGCACCTCACGAGCCACCTGAGCGGCAGCGTTCTCGCTATAGGTATCGGTGGTGATGCCACCCTTGTAGCCACTGTGGAAAAGGCCAGCGATTACATCGGGCTTCTCGTTGCGCTTTATATAGTCCACCCAGTAGCGCGCACTCTCCACCATGGGCTGGAACTTGAGTCCGCTCCACAATTTCTCGTCGAGCCAGTTGGGTATGGCAGGCGTGATGAGTCCCAGTACAGCCACCTTGACACCACTGCGTTCCACGATGGTGTAAGGAGCGATTTCGGGTTGTAGGTTGACGGTCAAGCCATCAGGCGTAGCAGCGGCACCGAGCATGTTGGCGCCCAGTGAGGGGCAATTTACCTCGTCGGCCCACTTGTCATATACCTTGTGACCAGCCTCGATGTCGTGGTTGCCGTAAGATTGTGCGTCAAATTTCATGTAGTTGATGACGCTTGCTGCGATATTCTCCTGCTGGGTCGCAACAAAGTTGTAGTAATAGCTCACAGGGCGTCCCTGCAGTATGTCGCCGTTGTCGAGCAGAATAACCTGGTCAGGACAAGCCTTGCGCAGCGAGTCAACGTAGTGGCTGATGCGAGCCATAGATCCGGGCAACGGCTTGCCAGTGATAAAGTCGTGGGGGAAGAAACTGCCGTGAACATCGCTCGTCTCGAGCAGTTGAAGTTGCACTTTGTCGCCACGCTGGGGCAGTGCGGTGGCTGTTGCACACAGTGTTGCTGCAAGCATAGCAAGAAGGGTCTTTTTCATTATGTTATGGGTAAAAGTAGTTGTTGTGATAGAGTCCCATTACAGTGTAACGGTCTCGATGTCGTCGGGCACCTCGATGCGGCCGGTGAAGTGCTGTGCTGCCTCGGCAGTATAGGTGATGCGGCGTGTGGTGAGGTGGGTATCCTCGGTGTGATACAGCAGTAGGTTTTTCACACCCAGTTCTTGAGCAATGCGTCCGGCATCGATGGCGGTGCTATGGTGCTTCTCGTAGGGGCGGAACTGCTCGCGGTCCTTGTACAGGCAGAAGGCCTCACACATAAACCAGTCGCAGTCCTTGACATACTTCTCGTTGCGCTCGTGGTAGGGCTCGTCGCCGTGGCACACGAGTGTCTTGCCATCGGGCAACACGGCCTTAAAGCCAAACTGCTTGGTCTTGTCGCTCGCAACATCAAAGAACGTTACATCCACATCGTTGATGCGTACGGTTTCACCATCTTCAACCACCTTGATAATGATAGTATCGCCTATTGCGCGGCATATCTTGGCAGGTATCATAAGTCGGCACATCTCCTCAATGCAGTGAGCCACCTCGTCGTGGCAATAGATGGTAAATGTGCCGCTGTACTTTCCGCGATACATCATGGGCGAAATTTTGCGTATGAGCCACACTACACCCATCACATGGTCGGTATGGACATGGGTCACAAATAGGTCATGGATTTGAGTATAGTCAATGTCGGCACGAAACAGCTGTCTGAAGATGCCATTGCCACCGCCTGCATCTACCATGAGTGTGCCGTCGGGCGTTTTCATGAAGAAGCAAGTATTGTAACAGCGAGTGCACATTGCATTGCCTGTGCCGAGCATTGTAACCTGTGTCATATCCTTATGATTTTACTTTGGGCAATTCTATTGCAAATGTAGTTCCCTTGCCGGGCTCTGATTCCTTGATGTAAATGCGTCCACCGTGGTACTCCTCGATGATGCGCTTAACCAGAGTGAGGCCAAGACCCCAGCCACGCTTCTTGGTGGTGAAGCCGGGATTGAACACATTCTTGAAGTTTTTACGGGCAATACCCTTGCCGGTATCTTTTACAAGTATGATAGCATTTTCTTCGTCGCTTGTAACGGTGATGTCGAGGCTACCCTCGCCGCTCATTGCGTCAACGGCATTCTTGGTAAGGTTCTCCATTACCCACTCAAATAGTGACTGGCACAGCATGATACCGCAATTTGTCTCATCGTTGGTGTAAATGGAGAGGCTCACACGCTTGGGTATGCGCTTGCTCATGTACTCAAGGCTCTTGTTCACTGCCTCGTTGATAAACTCGAGTTCCTTCTCGGGCATAGAGCCAATCTTAGAGAAGCGGTCGGCAATCACCGAGAGGCGATGCACATCCTTGTCCATCTCGCTCACCATCTCGGGGTCAACACCCATCGAGGGCATGATTTGTGTCCAGGCCATGAGCGACGATATGGGAGTGCCAAGCTGATGAGCAGTCTCCTTAGACAGACCCACCCACACCTTGTTCTGCTCAGCCTTCTTTACGCTGATGAGAGCAAAGTAGGCCACCGCGATGAACAGCAGCATCACTGCGAGCTGGATGTAGGGGTAATAGGCCAGGCGACGCAACAGTGTAGAGTCCTCGTAGTAGAGGTACTGGGTTGTATTGTCGTCGATGTTGATTTCAATTTTGTTATTAGTGCCCTTGAGGTGCTCCAGTTTCTTTTCCAGGAACGCTAGGTTGACTGGCGATATGTCGAGCAGTGCAAGACTGTCAACAGGTTCAGGAAGCTTGAAATTGCGGTGTAGCTGGATATCACCTTCCTCGTCAACGAGCAGCACAGGAATGGTGTGGTTGCCCTCGATGATGCTGAGTAGGAAGTCAACATCGGGTTGTAGCATGGGAATCTCGTTGCCAGCACTGTCAACGGGTACATCGGCAAGCGTAGCGAGTTCCTTGGTGGCGTTGGCCCATATTTCCATGCGGTCACGCTCCTGCTTGGCAAGGTCCTTAACGAGGTTATTAGAGATGTAAATGAAGCACGCAACCATGACCAGAGAGATGGCTATGAGAGCCATCTTCCATATTCGCCTGTAATCATATATATTGCGTATATTCATTTTATAAAAGTTTATCGTTAAGGATTTAACCCATTACCCCATTAACCTATTAACCATTTATCTGTCTTATTCCAGGCTATCGAAGAGGCTAGGCTGCTCTAGCAGCTGGAACGACATGCGATGGTATGGCGTAGGGCCATAGGCAGCGATTGCTGCACGGTGCTCCTTGGTGGGATATCCCTTGTTCTTCGCCCAGTTGTACTGTGGGTATTCCTGAGCTATGTTGCGCATGTACTCGTCGCGGTGAGTCTTGGCCAGGATGCTTGCTGCTGCTATGCTTAGCATCTTGCCGTCGCCCTTGACGATGGTTGTGTGAGGTAGGTCCTGATACTTGTAGAAACGGTTGCCGTCGATGAGCAGAGCCTCGGGACGCACCTTGAGTTGGTCTATCGCACGGTGCATGGCTGTGATTGATGCCCGCAGGATGTTGATTTGGTCAATCTCCTTAGACGAAACAAAAGAGACAGCCCAAGCCAGAGCCTCACGCTCAATGATGGGGCGTAGAGCCTCACGCTGCTTCTCAGTGAGCTGCTTGCTGTCGTTGATGAGTTCGTTGTTAAAGTCGGGGGGCAATATCACTGCGGCTGCAGTCACTGGTCCTGCAAGACAGCCTCGACCAGCCTCGTCGCAGCCAGCTTCAATGCGTCCTTCTATGAGATATTGCTGCAACACTTGGTTGGGGATTAATTGTTACGGACGATGATGAACTGGAACAGTTGCTTGAAGGCCTCGATGGTGTCGCAGGGCTCGTAGGCATCGAGCAAGATACAAGCCTCCTGACGCAGGCGTTCCATCACCTCGTAGGTGTAGTCTATGCCGCCAGCCTCCTTGGCAAATGATACTAGAGTCTCAATATCGGCAGTGTCAAGCTCTTGCTTGTGCACAAGTTCTTGCATTGCTTCGTGCTGTGGATGAGCCTCTTGTGAGAGTGCATAGATGAGGGGCAGTGTGATTTTTCCCTCGCGCAGGTCGTTGCCGGTGGGCTTGCCCACTGCGGGGTCGTCATAGTAGTCAAATGTATCGTCCTTCATCTGGAAGCACAAACCCAGCAGGTGGGCATAGTGTCGCAGTGGCTTTAGGGTGTCCTCGTCTTTGTTGCGAGCATATCCGCCCACAGCCACACAACTTTCAAAGAGCTTGGCCGTTTTCTTGCCAATTATGTTCATGTAAGTGGCCTCATTGATGTTGCGTCCCTGTGCATTATTGATCTGGTCAATCTCGCCCAGCGACAGCGTGCCACCCATAATGGCAAGTTCGTCGAGGATGCGAGGGTCGCCAGTGCGCACGGCACAACGTAAAGCCGATGTGATGAAGAAATCGCCAGTAAGCACTGCAATGTGGTTGTCATATACACTGCTCACTGTGGGGGCTCCGCGGCGTTCCTTGGCCTGGTCAATGACATCATCGTGAATGAGCGAGGCGTTGTGTAGCAGTTCGATAGCCGCTCCGGCATTGAGAACGGTCTCGTTAACACCGCCAAACAACTTTCCGCTGAGCAGCACCAGCAATGGGCGTAGTTGCTTACCCTTGGTTGCCAGGTGTGCCTCAACGACAGCATTCATGAGAGTGCTGTCGCTGTTGAGTGAATTTTTTATGATGTCGTTGAGGCGAGCCATGTCGCCGTCAAGTGATTGCCTTATTTCTTCGAGTTTAGTCACTTTAGTTAGTTCCATTTGTAAGTTACAGTACCCACACCCTCGGTAGTAGTGTTCTGTGGTACTGAGAATGCACTCTTGAGGGCAGCCTGCTCACATGCTTGGCGTATTTCGGCATGAGTGTAGGCCTCGCCACTACCGCCCACAGCGTGAGCTTCGGTAACCCTGCCGCGAGGATTCACGCGAACCTTGACTTGAACGGTACCAGTCCAGCGGCTGTTGGGATTGGGTTTAGCCCAGTAGTCGAGGGTATAGCCCACAAGACCACCCAAACCGGGACGTCCTATTGTGGGACCTTGTCCAGAGTTGCCATCAGGCGAACCTTGCTTGCCTGTTCCTGTGCCTCCGGTGTTGCCAAACGCATTCTTAACACGGTTGTTGGTTGCCGAGTTAGTTGTTTGCTTGACCTCTTCTTTCTTGTCGGTATTCTTCTTGTCGACGGCAGGTCCCGATTTCTTGGTGGGATCTTCCTTGACTTTTTCTTTTACCTTCATGGGCGACTCCTTGGTGGCGGTGACGAGCTGAGTGGGTTGCTTGGTGGGTTCACCGTTGTCTTTCATATCGTCGCCTTCAACATCGGGTTGCTCGGCATCTTGAGCATTTTCAATCGATGCGTCGCTTGCCATCTCGTCGCTCTCGGTAGCATCAACCATGTCGCCAAGCATCACATACTCACCACCAAACATGATGGAGTCTTGCTTGAGCTCGTTGATAGTGTTGATGGGCTCGTAGCGCAGGAAGGTATTGACAAGAATGAGTACCATTACCACACATAGCAGTAATGTTATCCCTAGTGCTGTTATTTCATTCTTGCGATTGTCGTTCATTGTTGCAACAAAAAGTGTTGTTTTTTAGTTTTGAACTTGTTCGGTTGCTTCAACCTGAGCGGGAGTCTCGGGTGCTGCATAAGCCTCTGATGCGTGCTTTGTAGCAAGAACCACCTTAAGGCCATTCATTGAACCCTAGTCGAGGATGTCGACGATCTTGCCATAGGCAACCTCTTCGTCGGCATACACTGCAACAAACTCGGTGGGATTAGCAACAACGAGTTGCTTCATGAATCCGTCGAGTTGCTCGGGGGCAATGGGTGTGAGTTCACCTTCCTGGATGCTGTCGCCTATTGTAGCAAACATGTTGAGGTCCTTGTCCACATAGATGCGTGTTGTGGGCTTGAGGGCTGTTTGCTGGCTGCTTTGTGGCAGGTTCACCTCGAGAGCCGAGGGGAACACAAAGGTTGAAGTCACCATGAAGAAGATGAGCAGCAAGAAGATGACATCGGTCATTGATGCCATGCTGAACATTGCCTGTGTGTCGTGCTGTCTCTTTAATGCCATGACGATAATTATTTAGCGGGTTCGTTGAGGATGTCCATGAATTCCATTGTCTTGCCTTCGAGCTTGTTCATCACCTTGTTGACACGAGAAGTGAGGAAGTTGTAGGCAAACAATGCCACGATACCCACGATGAGACCACCCACTGTAGTAACGAGGGCCTGGTAGATACCGCTTGCAAGGATTGTAACATTGCTTTGTGCTCCAGCGCTTGCCAGCTGGAAGAATGCCTGTACCATACCAGTTACTGTACCCAAGAAACCAATCATGGGAGCACCGGCAGCTGTTGTTGCAAGCCATGAGAAGCCTTTCTCAAGCTTTGCAATCTCCATGTTACCAACATTCTCGATAGCAACGAGTACATCGTTCATGGGGCGACCAATGCGGCTTACACCCTTCTCGATCATGCGAGCTGCGGGAGTGCCAGTCTCTTTACACACCTTGAGTGCACTGTCAACATCGCCACGCATGATGAGGTTTTTGATTTTTTCCATAAACGCTGCGTCGTCGCGAGAAGCCGCGTTGATGACGAACAGACGTTCAAAGAAGATGTAAATACTTACAATCGCGAGCAGTGCCAGAGGTATCATGAGCCATCCGCCAGCCATGGTGAGATTCCATACTGAGAGTTCATTGACAACGGGCGCTGCAGCCTCGGTTGCTGCTTGTGCAGCGGGGGCTACGGTTTGACTAACGGTTTCTACTGCCGCTTGTGCGGTGTCATAAACTTGCGCTGCAGCCTGTGCAGTACTATCGGCAAGTGGTGCCTGAGCAAGAATCATGTTGAGTAATGCCATGTTAGATTAAAAATCTTAATTGTTATTATGTTTTATTTTATTCAGGAAATTATTTCAAGCATTGCTTGTAAGCCTTTATGGCTTGTTCGAGTCCCATATACAGAGAGTCGCTGATGAGTTGGTGACCTATCGAGACCTCCATCAGGAAGGGAATGTGTTCCTTGAAGAACTTGAGGTTGTCAAGGTTGAGGTCGTGACCAGCGTTGACGCCTATACCCATATTGCGTGCCGCTTGAGCTGCTGCAACATAGGGTGCGATGGCTGCCTCGGGGTCGTCTTTGTATTGCTCGGCATAGGGGCCAGTGTAAAGCTCTACACGGTCGGTGCCTGTGCGAGCGGCTTGGCGTATGTTCTCCTCGTCGGTTCCTACAAAGATGCTCGTGCGTATGCCTGCTTCCTTTAGACGGTCAACGACTTGGGTAAGGAAATCAAAGTGTGCAGTTACATCCCAACCTGCCGACGAAGTGAGTGCGTTGGGTGCATCGGGCACGAGAGTTACTTGTGTGGGCTTAACCAGCAGAACCATCTGCAGGAAATCCTCGCTGGGATAACCTTCGATGTTGAACTCGCGACGCAACAGCGGACGCAGGGTCATTACATCGTCACGGCGTATGTGACGCTCATCGGGACGAGGGTGAACGGTAATGCCGTCGGCACCATAACGCTCACAGTCTAGAGCAACATTTTCGACACAGGGCACATTACCGCCGCGAGCATTGCGCAGGGTAGCAATCTTGTTGATGTTTACACTTAGGTTTGTCATTTTTTATTATCCTCGCTAAATGATAGCTAAATAATTTGTATATTTGCACTGTGATTCCACAGTACATAGCAAAGCTAAATGCAAAAATACTCGTAAATAATGAGAAATGAAAGTAATTTGCGAGTTAAAAATGATATTATAGGTTTTTTTTGCATTTGAAAAGTGGTTTTGAGAACTGAACAGCAATTTTAGGGCATTTTAATCATTTCAACAATGAAGGTTTTACTGTTTGGCAACAATTTTCAGGAGCAATCGCTTATTGGTATTAAAACGCTGGTTGACCGCATAGCTCAACGCGGCATTGACTGTGCCGTAGAGGCCGAATTTTACAATTACCTTACCCAGCAACTGGGCGAGGAATTGCCTGCTGTACCCTTTGGTTGCGACCATCCTGTAGAGGCCGACTTGGCCATAAGCCTGGGCGGCGATGGCACATTTCTCACCACGGTAATGTGGGTTGCCGAGCATCACATTCCCATCGTTGGAGTCAACACTGGTCACCTGGGATACCTCACCACTTGCAATGTTGAAGGTGCCTATCAAATGCTAGAATGCTTCATTAACGGCGAGTACAAGATTGACCAGCGCACCATGTTGTGTGTAAGCTGCGATGAAGTCGAAATAAAGCACCCGTTTGCCCTCAATGACATTGCTATACTGCGTTGCGATACATCGTCAATGATTGAGATGGAAACCACGCTTAGAGAATTGCCCCTCACAACCTATAAGGGTGACGGACTTGTTGTGAGCACTCCCACAGGGTCAACTGCCTATAATATGAGTGCAGGAGGTCCTATTATAGAGCCTACAGCGTCGTGTCTTGTACTTACTCCCGTTTCGCCACATTCACTTACTATGAGACCTCTGGTCGTTGCCGACGATGCTACAGTTAGTGTTGTTACCCACTCGCGCGCTGGGCATTATCTTGTAAGTCTCGATGGCGAGAGTTTCACTTGCCCCAGGGGAAGCACTATAACCATAAGCAAGGCTCCCATCAAGGTGCTTGTAGTGCAACCGTTGCACCATAACTTTGCCACTACCCTGCGTCACAAACTCTCGTGGGGCATTTGATGGGCAACCTTCCCGGGATGGCTTATGTCCCCTCTTTATAATCAGGAACCGACTGATAATCGATTTTTTTCTAGTATTTGAGATGTGACGAAGCTGTACGGCCCTCTTTGTTGGCAAAGGTGAACAGCGCCCATTGCCCAGTAAATTCGTTCTCGTATCTTACATGGTAGCGATCAATGGGCAATCCGCTCAGTGTTGCTGTTCCGTCTACTTTCGCCTCGTTTTTTGACGGAGACAAGATTCCCTTTTTCTCGATTATTGTAAGTTTGTCGTCAATGACGGTTGCCACGATGTTTATCGTGTCGCCATCATTGATGGGTATGCCGTTGCGCAGCAACAGTATGTCGCCATCGTCTTGTGCTTGCAGCACTATGAGGCCGTCGTCGCTGGTAATGCACGGATTGAGCGTGAGCGATGTGATTACCGTTGTGGCGGGGTTGTGGGTGCGTTGCCCAAACATCATTGCCAGCACGGCCATGGCCACAGTGAGTGCCATCACAAAGAATTCGGTGGAGTTGATATCAATCATTATTCAAAGAAAAGACTATAGAAAAACCAGATGATGCCGGTCGTTCTATAGTCCTTTATGTGGGTTGAACTAAGTGTTACTTGACGATGCGCACTTGAGTTGTGGGCTCTGTGGGCAGGCTTTCTTCGTTCTCGCCTGCATATACATTGTAGACACCTGTAGCAAGGCGTTCGCCGGTTGTAGCGTCACATGCATCCCAGTGTGCGGTCTTGCCATGAGCTTGCAGTGTTGCAACTACATTGCCACGGCGGTCGGTAATCTTGACAAACGCGTTGTTCACAAGGTTAGCAATTGTTACATAACCAGTGAATCCGGGCAGTACGGGGTTGGGGAATGCATGAGCGAACTCATTGCTATCTTTAGTAGTTTGAGGCTCGTTGAAGTATTCGGCAATACCACTGTCGGTAACAAACATTACCGAGTTGCGGTTAGGAATGGGACAGATGCTCCAAATGTTGTTTGAAGGCAAACTGCTGTTAGTTACATCATACTGTGCAAGAACCTTTGAACCATCCTCGTTGAGAACATATACACCTTGAGTCTTGGTTCCTACCCATACTTGGTCCAGAGAGTCGGCAACGATTGCTTGAATCTCTTCGCCATCGAGCAAGAATGCCATAGATGTGGGACTTTTCTTGGGACGAGTAACCTTGAAATCGTCACTAAAGGCTTTGGTGGGATCAAAATAGAATAATCCTGAAGTTGTACCAGCCCAGATGTTACCCTTGTTGTCGGGAGTGAGACAACGGATGTTGTTCCACTGCATTGATGTACCATCGGTATCGTTTACGCGAGTGTAAGAAACTGCCTTGGGATTTAAATTGTTCACATCTCCCTCGTTATCCCAAATAAGCATTTCTCTGTTGTGGTCACCATTGGTAAACACTTTAATATCAGAGCCTTTTGAAATTGCAAAACAAGATCGGAACCATGAACCTCTCGAATTTGTATCTTCGTTAATGTTTGGAATAATCCAGTCATCCATGGTTACATTCTTATTATGAAGTTTATCTTTGGGGAGAGCAATTACTAATGGGAAGTTACGGTCAGTGTGTCGAGTCTGAACAGCCCACAAATTACCTTGATTATCAAGGCGGATAGCTCCCATTGCATACAATGGTGCATTTGTGCGACCATCATAATTTACTAGAACCGTATCATTTACAACATGAGCATTAATACTATAAGCGCCTGTTTTATTTTGTGATCCTTGACTCCAATGGCTGTAGAAATATGAATTTTTCTGTCCTGGTTCAAAAACAAGCCAGAATGCACCCACGTTTTGGCGGCCCACAGGAGATACATTCTTCCACTGGTTACCATCATAGCTCCAAATCTCAACGGTTGATGTTGAAGATGGAACTACACCTGTGGTTGTAGAACTTGATACATAGCACTTACCGTCGCCAGGGTTATATACGCTATTATAGGTATTCTTTGATATACCAATTCCGTTAGGATTATAGTAAGTTGATACACCTTTCTTGTGGAGACCTGATGTGCCGAGGGCCCAAATCGTGCCATCACCAGCAGGGTTAGAAGAGAAAAACTCCTTGGTTGCTGTAACCTTTGTGGGATTTTCTCCTGCCTCGTCAAATGTGTAGTAGTAACCTAGAGTCTGGAAGTTGGCGATGAAACCATTGGCAATGTGTTGAACGTTGCTTACTGCACCAGTGGCAACCGATACAAAGGTTATGGGAGACTCGGTGTTCTCAAGGTTGATTGTGCAACGCTCCAGACCTGCGCTAGACTTTACAAAGAAAGACTGATTGCCGATGCCATAGAACTTGGCATTCTTCATGCTTGTATAAGTGCTTGCAAACTTTGACAGGTCGTCATGATACTTGCGAGTGTCGTAGAATATCTCATCATCATGTGCCAGCACCATTACATCTCCTACTTGTGCAACCGATGAGATGCTGGTGTTGTAGTAGTAAGTTTGAGATATCTGCATTGTCTTGTCTTCGATGACAACTACGCCAAACTCGGTAGCGAGATATGCCTTGCCACCTGCAAATGTCACATCGTTGATGCCCTTCTTGCCATTGTAGATTACATCTTTGATGTCGGGAATATTGATAATGCCACCATCGGCGCGCACAACGTCAATGTTAGAGTTGTTGTATGTCACAAGCATGTAATTGGCGTCATAGTTGTAGTAGATGCCACTAACGGTAAGGTCTGATGCCCCGTTATCTCTGTTAAGAGCTGCAGTTTCACCAGTTGCTTTATCATAGTAAAACAATGCACTTCCGTTCTGGAAATATACTTTATTACCAGCATCAATAAGATTCGTTGCACCACTGCCTAAATAAGAGGGATGAGAGATCCACTGTCCTGTACTTTGTGCAGTACTAACCATAGCAATAGTTGCCGCCAGAATGAAAATAACTCGTTTTATCATAGTTGTCAGATATTATGTTTCACCTAAATAGAGATAACTTAATTCACAAAGGTACAAAATTATTCCAAAAATCAACTCTTTTTCTCAGAATTAATTCATTTTTTTGTTGATTTACATTAGTTTGCCATTATTTATCCTGTTTTTTGCCAGCGATGACGCGTAGCGAAAAACGGTAAATGCCTAGTGCGTTGTAGACATAGACAACGACAATCGTGAGCAGTATATACAGCAGTAGCTGTGTATATGTCCAGGTGGGAAAATGTCGGCCACTGACTTGTAAAAGTATCCAGCGGGTGAGAGGGTGCAGGATGTAAACAAGTGCCGATACTTTGCCTACTGTGGCAAAGCACTTAAGCGTTTTGCCGCGCATCAAATAGGCGCTGCATATTGCAACCATTGCCCCAAAGGCGTAGTTCGCCCCCCAACTGTAGTAGTTGAAGCAGTTGGCAACCACTATCACCAACAGGACTGGCAGCATAATGGCTGCACGACGTGTGGTAAGGTGAATCTTGTGGCCAAAGCGTGCCGCCAATATTCCCAAACCAAAGGGAATGAATCCCACAGTGCCGTTATATCGTATTATACTTGCTCCTATGCTTCCTTGTGGAAATATGAGGTGTGCCGCATATCCCAGTAGAATAAGTCCTACAGGTACCCATAAACGACTTTTGACCCCTTGGAAGTGATGGATAAGAGCATAAACCACATATAGTTGCATCATCATGCCCAAGTACCAGTATATGAATGGGTTGATTTTTACACTTAGCGACAGTGCAGGCTCTATCGATCCTATTGCAATGGCTATGTTATTCACCATGCCCAACTGTGTAATGACCGATGCAAGGTTTGGCAATGGTTTGTTCATATAGGCAAGCATGGCGATAAACACCAGTTGGGGGATGAGTACAAGCGAAAGCAGCTTCCGCCATGAATTTAATACAAAACGGCCAGCTTTAAATGTCGCGTTACCCTGTTCGTACTTGCGTACGAGGCCATATCCGCCTAGGAACATGAATGTAGGTAGCAGATAGAATCCAAATGTGGAAAATAGATTTACGGGCAGATTTATGTCGGGATTGAGTATATAGCTTCCCCAGCGACATGTCTGGTCAAGCTTAAACTCAAACTCGCTTTCTTTTATAGCAAAAGTAAACAGGTGGCAATAATTGTGCAGCATGATGAATATTATTGCCAGTCCGCGCATGGCGGCGCACTGTTGCTTGCTTAGTAGTGGGTTCATTGTGTGTGGTTGCAAAAATAGGCCTAGGCACCTAGAAATTTCTAGACACCTAGGCTATTTAGTTTTTTCTTATTGCATTTTGTGATTAGGCCTTAGCGGCTTCTACCCATTGCTTAACCTCGTCGGCTGTGGGTGCCTTGTAGCCCAGCTTGTACTTCTTGTTGATGTCGAGCAGGTCTTGGAACAACTTGCCGGGACGCTCCAGCGCACCGAGTGCCTCAACGGTGAGGACACCTGCCTTCTGGATGGGAGCTACCCACTCGGCGGGAATGCCCAGTGCGGTGAACGCCTCTTCCTTGTCGCGCTTAGCAACCTTCTCGGGACGCATCTGTGGGAACAGGAGCACATCCTGGATGTAGCTGTTGCCTGTCATGAGCATGACAAGGCGGTCAATACCGATGCCGATACCACTTGTGGGAGGCATACCGTATTGCAGTGCACGCAGGAAGTCCTGGTCGATGATCATAGCCTCGTCGTCGCCCTTGTCAGCCAGTCGCATTTGCTCCTTGAAGCGTTCCTCCTGGTCGATGGGGTCGTTAAGCTCACTGTAGGCGTTGGCAAGCTCCTTGCCGTTGACCATGAGCTCGAAACGCTCGGTGAGGCCTGCCTTGCTGCGGTGCATCTTGGTCAGGGGTGACATCTCCACGGGATAGTCGATGATGAATGTGGGCTGGATGAATGTGCCCTCGCAAGTCTCGCCGAAGATCTCGTCGATGAGCTTGCCCTTGCCCATTGTCTCGTCAACCTCGATATTGAGTTTCTTGCACACTTCGCGCATTTCTTCCTCGCTCATGCCGTTAAGGTCGTAACCAGTCTTCTCCTTGATTGCATCCAGGATGGGGAGGCGGCGGTAGGGAGCCTTGAAGCTGATGGTCTTGCCATCGATTACTGTCTCGGTGCTGCCGTTAACTGCGATGCAAATCTTCTCGAGCAGCTGCTCAGTGAACGACATCATCCAGTTGTAATCCTTATACTGAACGTAGAGCTCCATGCAGGTGAACTCGGGGTTGTGGTTGCGGTCCATACCCTCGTTGCGGAAGTTCTTGCCTATCTCGTATACACCCTCGAAACCACCCACGATGAGGCGCTTGAGGTAGAGCTCGGTAGCGATGCGCATATACATGCCTATGTTGAGCGCGTTGAAGTGAGTCATGAAGGGGCGAGCGCTAGCACCGCCGGCGATAGCCTGCAGTGTGGGAGTCTCAACCTCGGTGTAGCCTGCCGCGTCGAGCTCGGCACGCAGAGTGCGCAGCACAGTGGCACGCTTCAAGAAGGTATCCTTAACGCCTGCAGTCACGATGAGGTCAACGTAGCGCTGACGGTAACGCAGCTCGGGATCCTCAAATGCATCGTATGTCACGCCGTCCTTAACCTTAACCACGGGGAGGGGCTTGAGCGACTTGCTCAGCAGCTTGAGCTCCTGAGCGTGAACGCTGATCTCGCCTGTTTGAGTGCGGAATACGAAACCCTTCACACCCACGAAGTCGCCCATGTCGAGCAGCTTCTTGAATACCACATTGTACAGGTCCTTGTCCTCGCCGGGGCACAGGTCGTCGCGGCTGATGTACACCTGGATGCGACCGTGAGAGTCTTGCAGCTCGATGAACGATGCCTTACCCATGATGCGGCGGCTCATGATACGGCCGGCAATGCTCACGGGGCGGGGCTCGGCCTCGTCGCTAAACTGAGCGCTAATGTCGTCGCTGTAGGCGTCGACTACATACTCGTCGGCAGGATAGGGGTTAATGCCAAGTTCGCGCAAGGTGTTGAGACTATTGCGGCGAATTATTTCTTGTTCGCTAAGTTCTAAAATATTCATATATGTTTGTGTTTTAATGTTTTTTTATTTTAACGAAAAACGAAGTACGAAAAACTTCTTTCCTCGCGCAGATCGCGCGGAATATTTTTCAACTGACAGAAATTAAAAGAAATTAAAATAAATTTTTTCAGTTTTTTTCTCAATAGCGCCACTGTGCCCGACGGTTTCGCCGTCGGGGGGAGTGTCGTCTTCTCCGTGCCCCTCTGCGAGATAGAGCGAGATAGCAACGTTATAGCGAAGCCTTTTGTCCTTATAGTCTAAAATAAATTAAAAGAACCGAACCTCGGCGTGCTCATGGGGGTGAGCAGCAGATGTAGGGACTGCACTCCTGTGCTGTCCGCAATGCCCGTGCCGCGACTCGCAAACCTCCATTAATCTGTGGTTTGTATTGTTCGTGTTTTCCCGACCTGGTCGGGCACAGTTTGCGTTAGCGTTTACATTAGCGTTTA
Source organism: Candidatus Sodaliphilus fimicaballi (assembly GCA_018065165.1). GTDB lineage: Bacteria > Bacteroidota > Bacteroidia > Bacteroidales > Muribaculaceae > Sodaliphilus > Sodaliphilus fimicaballi. The sequence continues at coordinate 15,812 of JAGHTV010000082.1, forward strand.
CGTTAGCTTGTCTGTTATGACCCCAGTTTTTCCATCTTGAGTTTCTTCATAGCCTCGGCGAGCTTCTGGCCCAGTACCTGCTGGAACTCGTCTTGCTTGCCGGCCTTGGTGTAGTACTCACCCAGCTTGAGGAGCATGCCTGTTACCTTGTTTTTCTCTTCCTCGGTCAGGGTGCCGTCAACCTCCTTTATTGCAATCTCGAGTTGAGCGTCGACCATGGCTTGAGCGTCCTGGGCAACATTGCCTGTGGGCGTGTAGTCGCTACTTGCTGCCAGAGCCTCTCGGGTATTCTTAACAGCTTCTTCTTGAGCTACACCATTGTCGTTGGCAGCAGGAGCATCCTGCTCGGTTGTGGTAGCAGTGCTGTCGGCTACGGGAGTGTTAGTCTCGGCTGTGTTGTTGCACGCCATCAGGGCAGCAGCAACCATAGCAGTGAATAAGTATTTCTTCATATCTTATTGGTGTATATAATATTCAACTTACAAAGGTACGATTTTTTTACGAAGTACGAAAAATGAAGTACGAAAAACAATCATTGATGCAAAAAGCACGCAGGGCGGCGCTGATGTGCGTTGGGCTCTGCGTGCTAATATTGTATCTTCAGTGGACAATTACTTCTCGCGGAAGAAGAGGTTGATGGGAGTACCAGTGAGGTCCCAGCGCTCGCGTATCTTGTTCTCGAGATAGCGCTTGTAGGGATCGCGTATCCACTGCGGCAGGTTGCAGAAGAAGATGAATGTGGGCACCTTGGCTCCCTTGAGCATGGTTACATACTTGATCTTTACAAACTTGCCCTTTGTTGCAGGGGGTGGGAATGCGGCGATAATCTCTTGCATTGCATTGTTGAGCTGCGATGTAGAGATGGTGCGCATGCGGTTGTTGTTAACCTCGATGGCTGTCTCAAGCACCTTGTAGATGCGTTGCTTGGTGAGGGCCGAACCAAAGATGATGGGGAAGTCGGTAAACGGTGCAAAACGCTCGCGTATCGTATTCTCCATGTGGGTGATAGCCTCTTGTGACTTGTTTTCCACAAGGTCCCACTTGTTCACGAGCACGATGAGGCCCTTGCGGTTCTTCTCGATGATTGAGAAGATGTTGACGTCTTGCGACTCAATGCCGCGAGTGGCGTCGATGAGCAGGATGCACACATCGCTGTACTCGATAGAGCGTATGCTGCGCAGTACCGAGTAGTACTCAATGTCCTCGTTCACCTTGTTCTTCTTGCGTATGCCGGCGGTGTCCACCAGATAGAAGTCAAAGCCAAACTTGTTGTAGCGCGAGTAGATGCTGTCGCGTGTAGTGCCGGCGATGTCGGTAACGATGTTGCGGTGCTCGTCCATCAGGGCGTTTACCAGCGACGACTTGCCTGCATTGGGGCGTCCCACAATGGCAAAGCGGGGGATGTCGTCGGTAGGCTCATCCATGTCCTTGGCGGGCATCAGCTTCACCACCTGGTCGAGCAGGTCGCCAGTACCGGTACCTGTCATTGCCGAGATTGAGAGAGGGTCACCCAAGCCCAGCGAGTAGAACTCGGCCAGAGCATAGATGCTCTCGTTGTTGTCGTCCTTATTGGCAACCACGATGGTGGGTTTTTTGCTGCGACGCAAGATAGCTGCCACATGGTCGTCGAGGTCGGTAACACCATTCTTGATGTCGACCATAAACAGGATAACATCGGCCTCGTCAATGGCCAGATGCACCTGCTTGTTGATTTCGCCTTCAAATATATCCTCGCTGTTCACTACCCAACCACCGGTGTCAACGACACTCATTTCCATGCCGTTCCACTCCATCTTGCCATACTGGCGGTCGCGGGTGGTGCCACTGGTATCGTTAACGATAGCCGCACGAGTTTGTGTCAATCGGTTGAAAAGTGTTGACTTACCCACATTAGGGCGCCCAACTATTGCTACTAATCGTCCCATTGTTATTTAGTTTTTTCTAAGTTTTTTTATAGGTTTTATAAGCCATCTAGGCCATATAAGCCACATAAGCTATCTAGGCTATCTGGGCTATACAGGCTATCTAAGTCTTATAGCCTGCGCATGCTGCCGTTCTTAAAGCGCAGCGTTCTTAAAGCCTGCCATAGCAGGCGTTCTTAAATGCTCACTCAATGTACCCAAACTGCTTGAGTTTGTTCTCCTGGTTGCGCCAGTCCTTCTCCACCTTGACATAGAGCTGCAGGAACACCTTCTTGCCAAAGAACTTCTCAATCTCCTTGCGCGACTCGATGCCCACATGCTTGAGTTTCTTGCCTTGGTGGCCTATGATGATGCCCTTCTGGCTGTCACGCTCCACATATATCACTGCCATGATGTGGATGTCCTCCTCACTCTCGTCAAAGAGTTCCACGATCACCTGGGTTGCATAAGGCACCTCCTTGTCATAGCCCAGCAGTATCTTCTCGCGTATAATCTCAGTGACAAAGAATCGTGAACTGCGATCGGTGAGAGCGTCCTTGCCAAAGTAAGGTGGGCTCACGGGCAGCAGCTCCACGATGCGCTTCATCAGGTTGTCAACATTGAAGTTCTCGGTAGCACAGGTGGGGAATACCTCGGCCTGTGGCAGCAGCTGCTTCCAGGTGTCGATAATCTTGAGCAGGTCCTCGTTGCCCTTGAGCAGGTCAATCTTGTTGATAACCAGTAAGATGGGTATCTTCTCCTTAGCCACCTTGTCCAGGAAGTCCTGATTCTTGGTGGGCGATTCAATCACATCGGTCACATACAGCAGTATGTCGGCATCCACGAGCGCGCTCTTTGAGAACTCGAGCATACTCTCTTGCAGCTTAAACTTGGGCTTGAGTACGCCCGGAGTGTCGCTGAACACAATTTGATAGTCATCGCCATTGACGATGCCCATGATGCGGTGGCGAGTAGTCTGCGCCTTGCTAGTGATGATTGACAGGCGTTCGCCCACCAGTCGATTGCTCAGCGTCGACTTGCCCACATTGGGGTTGCCCACTATGTTGACAAAGCCAGCGCGATGCTGTGCTGTAACGTTGTTATCGCTCATTATTATAAACTTTTTCTAGAGCGTCTATACAATCTAGAACTTCTAGTCACTCAAGACACTCTATATCTCTTAATTGAAAAATGCACCGCCACCCGTTTATAGAGTCGTGATGCATTTTCAGTTATCATTTATCATCCTCTAAGCTATGGTGTATATATTGTTCTGTGTAGCATAGTGGCGTGGTGCGTCGCACTAAGGCTGTGCATCACCCACATGCCCTCAGTGCATTATATAGCCCAAACCAGATATGAAGCGCCCCAAGTGAAGCCAGCTCCAAAGGCGGTGAGGATAATCTTGTCACCTTTCTTCAGCTTGTCCTTGTACTCATCAAGGCAGATGGGAATACTAGCAGCGCTAGTGTTACCAGTGTGCTCAATGTTAACGAGAACCTTAGCAGGATCGATGCCCAGGCGTCCGCCCACAGCCTCGATGATGCGCATGTTGGCCTGGTGAGCAACAAACCAGTCGATGGTGTCGCAAGTGAGACCATTGCGCTCCATAACATCTTGCGACGAAGTGAGCATGTCCATGACAGCGTTTTTGTACACTGCACGGCCCTCCTGGTACAAGTAGTGCTCACGAGCAGCTACAGTCTCCAGAGTTGCGGGCTTAGCGCTACCGCCTGCCTTGTAGAGCAGGTTCTCGAGGCCACTGCCGTCAACATGGAATACGCCGTCCTGGAAGCCGAGTGAAGTGTCCTCAGTAGGCTCAATGAGTACTGCACCAGCACCGTCGCCAAAGAGGGGGCAAGTAGCGCGGTCTTGATAATCGACCATACTTGACATCTTCTCAGCGCACACTACGATCACCTTCTTGTACAGGCCAGCCTTAATGTAGGCGTTAGCAGCCTGCGACGCTACGATAAAGCCTGCGCAAGCAGCTTGGATATCATAGGCGTAGCACTTCTTCTCCAGGCCACAGCCGTGAGCAATCACCGATGCTGTGCTAGGGAAGCGGTAGTCGGGGTTAGATGTAGCGCAAATGAGCAGGTCCACATCGTCGGGGTTAGTGTTAGTCTCGGCGAGCAGCTTGTTTACTGCTTGAATTCCCAGGTATGACGAGCCAGCGTCCTTCTTGAGAATGCGGCGCTCCTTGATGCCCACGCGAGTCATGATCCACTCGTCGTTAGTGTCGACCATCTGTGACAGCTCTTCGTTGTTGAGCACATAGTCGGGGACATACGAAGCGATGCCTGTTATCTTTGCATTAAGCATAATAGTCTAATATTTTTATTAAAAACATATATCCTAAATAAGGTGTTATGGCAGCATAGCAGCGATATTTAGGATACACCAAACTGTAAGTTTATCTTTGCAGTGTGTTCAGGGGGTTGTTGTGTTTAATGTGCGATTAAACAGCAGCCTCTTCACCCATCACTTGCTTGCCACGATAGTAACCGCACTCGGGGCATACAGCGTGATAAACATGCCAAGCTCCGCTGTTAGAGCATTGAGCGATAGTTGGTGCTACA
>JAGHTV010000073.1 GCA_018065165.1 Candidatus Sodaliphilus fimicaballi
GCCCAACTCACACCGGGTGTGTCCTATGTGCAAGTAGAAAACTGCACCATCGCACTGGCCTACATAGCCGGCGAGTGGTATGATCAACCCTCACGCCGCCTCAAGTTGGTGGGTGTGACTGGCACTAATGGCAAGACTACAACTGCGACACTGCTCTACGACCTCACACGCCTCATGGGTTACAAGGCCGGACTGCTGTCGACAGTAAAGAATATAGTAGATACAAAGGAGATTCCTGCAAAGCAGACTACACCTGACCACCTCACACTCAACCGACTGTTGCACGAGATGGTTGAGGCAGGATGCGAGTATGCCTTTATGGAGGTGAGTTCGCACGCCTGCTCGCAGCACCGCATCGACGGACTGCAGTTTGCCGGCGGCATCTTTACCAACCTCACTCGCGATCATCTCGACTATCACAAGACAGTCGACAATTACATTGCAGCCAAGAAGTCGTTCTTTGACTCGCTGCCGGCTCAAGCATTTGCCCTGGTCAACATTGACGACAAGGTGGGCGAGGTTATGGTACAGAACACCAAGGCCAGCAAGTATACCTACTCACTACGCACTATGGCCGACTACAAGTGCCGTGTGCTCGAAGAGCGTCTTGATGGCACATCGCTGGTAATCAACGGCAAAGACATAGAGGTGCTGTTCACAGGTCGCTTCAATGCCTACAACCTGCTCTCTGTTTACGGTGCAAGCGTGCTGCTGGGCTTTGACCCTGATGAGGTAGCCGTTAAGATGAGTATGCTGCTGCCAGTATCGGGCCGCTTCCAGACCATTCACGCTCCACAGGGCTACACAGCAGTTGTCGACTATGCTCACACCCCCGACGCTCTGGTCAATGTGCTGTCGACCGTACGCGATGTGCTGGGCAACAAGGGCAACATTATCACTGTGTGTGGCTGTGGTGGTAACCGTGATGCCGGCAAGCGTCCCATCATGGCTCGCGAAGCCGCTAACCGTAGCGATAAGGTGATATTTACCAGCGACAACCCACGCGACGAGGACCCCGAGGAAATCTTGCGCGAGATGATTGCAGGACTCGATGCCGACACTAACAACTATGTGAAGATAACTGATCGTCGCGAGGCCATACGCACAGCGTGCATGCTGGCACAGCGGGGCGATGTGGTAATAGTTGCTGGCAAGGGACACGAAGATTATCAGGAAATCAAGGGCGTTAAGCACCACTTTGACGACCGCGAGGAACTGAAGAAGATAATGGGAATTGAGTAGTAAAGGGTTAAAAGGTTAATGGGTTAATGGGTTAACTGGTTAAATAATGGGTTAATGGGTTGATTTTTAACTCGGTATAAAATAAGAAAAACAGTAAAATTACAACAATATGCTTTATCATTTGTTTCATGACTTTATAACAAGCGATGTTCCTGGAGCGCGACTGTTTGAGTACATTACATTCCGCTCGGGCTTTGCTCTTGTTTTGTCACTTTTCATTGCAATCGTCATAGGCGGTCGCATCATCGACTTTTTGAAAGGACGCCAGATGCACGACAAGGAGCGTGCTGCCAACGAGGGTGGTAACGCGTCAAAGCAAGGTACTCCCACAATGGGTGGTATCATTATCATTATCAGCATCTTGATACCTTGCTTGTTGCTGGGTAAGCTCAACAATGTGTACATGCTGCTCATGATCGTGTCTACGCTGTGGTGCGGTGCTCTGGGCTTTGCCGACGACTACATTAAGGTTTTCCACCACAACAAGGAAGGCCTCAAGGGCAAGTTCAAGATTGTGGGTCAGGTGGGTCTGGGCCTCATTGTAGCTGCTACAATGTATATGAGTCCTGCCATCGTCATCAACGAGAATGTGTCGGTTACCAACACTCAAACCAACGAGATTGTGGTTAACCACAAGACAGTTGCCGAGAAATCGACCAAGACAACCATCCCGTTTATCAAGAACCACAACCTTGACTACTCAATGTTCTTCCGCTGGGCAGGCAAGCATGCTCAAACTTGCGGTTGGATTCTGTTCACACTGCTCACAATCTTTGTGGTGACAGCAGTGAGCAATGGTGCAAACCTCACCGACGGTATGGATGGCCTGGCGGCAGGTACATCGGCAATAGCAGGTCTGGCACTAGCCATAATGTGCTATCTGGGAGGCAATGTCATCTATGCCTCATACCTCAATATCATGTATATACCCGACAGCTCGGAGCTTGTGGTATATGCAGCCGCATTTATCGGTGCGACAATAGGTTTCCTGTGGTACAACTCGTTCCCGGCTCCGGTGTTTATGGGTGACACTGGCAGCCTGTGCCTGGGTGGTATCATAGGTGTGTATGCACTGCTCATACGCAAGGAGTGGCTGCTCGTGATACTGTGTGGCGTGTTCCTGGTAGAGACTCTCTCGGTAATGCTCCAGGTGTCTTACAACAAGTATCACATGCGCAAGTATGGCACTGGCAAGCGTTTGTTCCGCATGACGCCGTTGCATCACCACTTCACGGCCAAGGAAGAGAGCATAAAGTGGGACTATGTGTTCCACCTGAAGCATCCCGTCCACGAGTCAAAGGTAGTGATGCGTTTCTGCCTCATTGCCATCTTCCTGGCGGTAATCACATTTGTTACACTTAAGATAAGATAAAGGGTTAAAAGGTTAAAAGGTTAAAGGGTTAACCGTTTAAAGGTTAAGACGACCTTTTAGAGAACTTAGACGGCTTAGAAAGCTTAGATATAAAAAAAGAAAAACTACGATATGAAACGAATAGTAATACTGGGTGGCGGCGAGAGCGGTGCAGGTGCAGCCGTTCTGGCGCAGGTCAAAGGTATGGATGTGTTCTTGAGCGATATGGGCAAGATTGCTCCCAAGTACAAGGAGTTGCTCAACAAGTATGACATTGCTTGGGAAGAGGGTCAACACACCGAGGAGAAGATTCTCAATGCCGATGAGATCATCAAGAGTCCGGGTATTCCCTTGACTGCCCCCCTCATCGTTAAGGCACAGGAAAAGAATATCCCCATCATAAGCGAGATTGAGTATGCGGGCCGCTTCACACAAGCCAAGATGGTGTGCATCACAGGTAGCAATGGCAAGACCACAACTACTATGCTCACTTATCACATCCTCAAGGAGGCAGGCCTCAATGTGGGTCTTGCCGGCAATGTGGGTCACAGCCTTGCCCTGCAAGTGGCTACCGATCCTCACGATGTGTATGTGATAGAGCTGAGCAGCTTCCAACTCGACAATATGTATGAGTTCAAGGCCAATGTGGCTGTGCTGCTCAACATCACCCCTGACCACCTCGACCGCTATGATCACAAGATGGAGAACTATGTTGCTGCCAAGTTCCGCATTATCCAGAACTTGACCAAGGAGGACTCATTCATCTACTGGCAAAACGACCCCATCATTGCTGCTCAGCTCAAGAGTCTCAATACCGAGGCTCGCATGATGCCATTCACCGCTCAGGAACACGATAATCCCTGTGCAGCCTACATTGAGAATGGCATGATGAAGTTTGACATCGATGGCAAGCACTGGGAGATAGACCGTGACAAACTGTCGCTCAAGGGTATGCACAATATGTACAACTCGATGGCTGCCGGTCTTAGTGCAAGCCTGCTCAACATTGAGAACGAGGTCATCAAGCGTGCGCTGGCCGACTTCCAGGCCGTAGAGCACCGCTTGGAGTATGTGCGCACCCTCAACGGCGTTAAATACATCAACGACTCAAAGGCTACCAATGTGAACAGCACCTGGTATGCTCTCGAGAGCATGACCACCCCCGTAGTACTGGTGCTGGGTGGCAAGGATAAGGGTAACGACTATACCGAGATTGAAAAGTTTGTCAAGGACAAGGTAAGTGCTATCGTGTGTCTGGGCGTTGACAACGACAAGTTGCACAAGTTCTTTGACGGCAAGGTGCCTGTGGTTACCGATGCCCGCAGCATGCAGGAGTGTGTCGACAAGTGTCACGACCTGGCTAAGGAAGGCATGACAGTGCTGCTGTCGCCCTGCTGTGCTAGCTTTGACTTGTTCAAGAGCTATGAGGACCGCGGCAAGCAATTCAAGGAGTGTGTAAATAACCTGAAATAATAACATTTGAAATAATCCCCCCTCTTCAGTCTAATGACCGAAACTAAAGACAACAAAACCTCGTTGCAAGAGACTAACCGCAAGTATGGCGATCCCTGGATTTGGGGCATCTATATTACGCTTGTGATAATCTCGATTATTGAGAATTACTCGGCATCGAGCCGCAATGTGGCAACGATGGGTGTGTATATGCCCATCATCAAGCACTGCACATTCTTGATAGCCGGAGCGCTGTGCGTGTACGGTATAGCAAGAGTTGACTACAACAAGCAGTGGTTCCTCAACACGAGCATTGCCTTCCTGGCCATGTTCACTGTGATCACATTGATATGGGTAATGTTCTTTGGCGAGGAGGTCAATGGTGCACAGCGTGCCATAAAACTACCGGGATTCTCGATACAGCCAGCCGAGATTGCCAAGTTGTCGATAGTCACGCTACTGGCTTATATACTGGCAAAGAGCCAGACGGGTAACGACATATCTAAAAAGGGTATGATATGTGCTGGTATTGCCGTGGCGGTGTATGGCGGCCTGATGGTGAAGAATGGTCTCACCAACTTCTTGCTGCTCATCTCGGTGTGCGTGTCGATGCTAGTCATAGGCGGTGCAAGTTTCAAGAAAATCGTCTACTTGTTTGGCAGCCTCCTGATATGCGGTGGCCTGTTTTTTGCAATATCTCATATAGGCAAGGGCAATGACAAGGTGCTCGACGATGCCGAGCGTCAGATGCGCATTGAGCAAAACTTGCCCGAGAATCCTGCCGACTCATTAGGCGTTAAGGAAGAGCAGAGTTTCGGCCGCTCAAGTACTTGGGTAGCCCGTGTAGAACGCTGGTGGCATAGCGACTCGCTGGTGTACTGGGGCATTACCAGCAAGAACCAGCAGGAGATGTTCTCACGCATGGCACAGGCTCATGGTGGCCTAGTGGGCGTGGGTCCCGGCCAGTCGCGTGAGTGTGCACGCTTGCCGCTGGCATTCAGTGACTACGTATTCTCTATCATCGTCGAGGAGATAGGCTTCGTAGGCGGTACTGTGGTGCTGTTGCTGTACCTGTCGTTGCTGGGCCGAGCCATGATGATTGTGCGTCGCAGCAACCGTGTGTTGCCCTCGTTGCTCATCATAGGTATGGCGTCACTCATCACATTCCAGGCCTTGTTCCACATGGCTATCAATGTGGGCTTGTTCCCCGTGTCGGGTCAGCCATTGCCTCTCATCTCTAATGGTGGTACATCGATACTGGTAATGAGTTGTGCATTTGGCATGATGCTGAGTGTGAGCCGCACCATAACTAACAATAAAAACGCTAACAATAACAATACAAAGGAAAAAGAGGTTGAGTTGCCCGAGGGTCTTGACGCCGAGAACCCAACCCAGATAATTCCTAGAAATGTGTGGAGATAACGATATGAATATACTGATAAGTGGAGGCGGAACCGGTGGACACATCTTCCCCGCTCTGTCGATTGCAGGAGAAATCAAACGTCGTATGCCCGAGGCCAACATCCTCTTTGTAGGTGCCGAGGGTCGCATGGAAATGGAAAAGGTTCCCGCAGCGGGCTACACCATCAAGGCACTGCCCGTGAGCGGTATCGACCGCAAAAACCCCGTCAAGGCCGTCAAGGCTGTGCTCAAGCTGTTCAAGTGCATGAGAATGGCCAAGCAGATAGTCAAGGAGTTCAAGCCCGACATCGCCATAGGTGTGGGTGGCTATGCCAGTGGTCCTGTGCTCAAGGCGGCTCAAAAGGCTGGTATCCCCACACTGCTGCAAGAGCAGAACTCTTATGCTGGTGTGACCAACAAGCTGCTGGCCAAGGAGGCCAAGTGCATATGCGTGGCCTATGAGGGAATGGACCGTTTCTTTGACGGCGACAAGATAGTCGTTACTGGCAACCCCGTGCGTCGCAACCTGCTCGAGTGCACTGCCACTCCTCAAGAGGCTCGCGAGGCTATGGGCATCGACCCCGAGAAGAAGACAATCCTCATCATAGGCGGTAGTCTGGGTGCTCGCACCGTGAACAACGCCATAAAGGCGGGGCTTGGCAAGATTGCTGCCCAAGACGATGTGCAGGTGGGGTGGCAAACCGGCAAGTTCTATGACGCCGAGTGCCGTGAAGCCCTTGCTGCATCGGGTGCCAAGAATGTGATACAGATGCCGTTTATCAGCAATATGGATATGGCCTATCGTGCTGCCGACCTGGTAGTATCGCGTGCCGGAGCAAGCTCGGTGAGCGAGCTGCAGCTGCTGGGCAAGGCTTCAATCCTGGTTCCATCGCCCAATGTGGCCGAGGACCATCAAACCAAGAACGCTATGGCTCTAGTCAACCGCAACGCTGCCATTATGGTAAAGGATGCCGATGCTGGCGAGCGTATGGTAGATGTGATGCTGCGCACCGTGAGCGATACCGATGTGACCGCTACACTCAGCGCCAATGTTGCCGCAATGGCGTTGCCAAACTCGGCCGAGGTTATCGTTGACCATGTACTGGAACTTATCAACAAGTAAACACTGACGATGAAAGAATTTGACTCACTATACTTTGTAGGCGCTGGTGGCATAGGTATGGCTGCCCTTGAGCGCTACTTCCTGGCAATGAACAAGCGCATTGCCGGCTATGACCGCACTCCTAGCGATCTTACACGCGCACTCGAGGGCGAGGGCGTGGAAATCGTGTATGACGACGATCCCGCACTTATCCCCGACTACTGCCGCAACCCCGAGACTACACTCGTTGTGTACACTCCCGCAGTGCCCGAGTCGCACCGTGGACTGCAGTACTTCCGTGCTGGCGGTTTTGAGGTTGTAAAGCGTTCAAAGTTGCTGGGCATAGTTACCGAGAATAGCAAGGGACTGTGCTTTGCCGGCACTCACGGCAAGACTACAACCTCGAGCATGGCCGCTCACATCATGCAGGTGAGTGGGGTAGGTAGCAATGCCTTCCTGGGAGGCGTGTTGCGCAACTACGGCAGCAACTTCCTGCTGTCGCACACCAGTCCTTACTCTGTAATCGAGGCCGATGAGTTTGACCGCTCGTTCCACACACTGCGTCCGCATGTGGCTGTTATCACCAGTACCGATGCCGACCATCTCGACATCTATGGCAACTATGAGAACTACCTCGAGAGCTTCGCTCACTTCACCGAGCTCATTCGCCCTGACGGTTACCTCGTGGTACACACAGGTCTTGACCTGGTTCCGCGCCCTGTAGAGGGAGTCACTATATATACCTACTCGCAGACTGAGGGCGACTTTCACGCTCAAAATGTGCGTTATGGCGACGGCGAGATAACTTTTGACATGGTTACCCCATGGGAAACCATTACCGATGTGCAACTGGGCGTGCCCGTTGAAATCAACATCGAGAACGCTATTGCAGCGATGGCTGCCTGCCGCATCGTGGGCATTGAACCCAAGGATATGAAAGAGGCTATGGCGTCGTTTATGGGTCCCAAGCGCCGCTTTGAGTTCCACCTCAAGGAGAGTGGCCCCAATGGCAAGGTTGTCATCGACGACTATGCCCATCACCCCGACGAGATTAAGGCTAGCATCACCTCGGTGCGCAAGCTGTATCCTGGCCGCAAGATATCGGTAATCTTCCAGCCACACCTGTTCTCGCGCACCCGCGACTTGTGTGACGGATTTGCCCAAGCTCTGTCGTTGGCCGACGAGTTGTATCTGCTGCCCATTTACCCCGCTCGCGAGGAACCTATACCCGGTGTAACATCGCAAATTATCCTCGACAAGGTAACTTGCCCCATAAAAAACATTTACACCAAAGAAAATTTGATTAATTCACTTCAATTTCTTAACTTTGAAGTCTGTTTAACTGTGGGAGCAGGTGATGTAGTAAACTTGCTGCCTCAAGTGTGCGCCGAGATACAAAAACAACACTAGTGAAACGCATAGTTCAATACATAGTACTACTATTACTCACAGCACTGCTTGTGTGGGGCATCTTGTGGGCCCGTGGCAAGGCTAACGAGGAATTGTGTGTGGGCGTTGATGTAGAAGTCATCAATGCCGACAGCACTGTGTTTGTGACACCCGAGGGCATCAAGGAAGACCTTAACAAGCTGGGCATACGCGTCGTGGGCAAGCCCATGGCAAGCATCAATGCCCATGAAATTGAAAAGAAACTGCATCAGTCAGAGTATCTGGAGTCGGCCGAGTGTATCAAGGGTGGCAATCACCGCGTGCTCATACGCGTCCGTCAGTTGGTGCCAGTGCTGCGTGTATTTGACCAGGACAATGTGTCTTACTACATGAATCGCGATGGCAAGCGTATGAATGCCGTGCCCAACTATCGTGCCAATGTGCCCATAGTACAGGGTCACTTCGACGCCCGCTTCCCGGCAACGCGCCTGTTGCCGCTGGTTGAGTATGTCGAGAGCGACTCGCTGCTCAGCTCGCTGGTAGAGATGTACAGTGTGCGCGACTCTAACAATGTGTTTATCGTGCCCAATGTGTATGGGAAGGTAAACGATGCGGTGCGTGGTCATGTCGTGAACTTGGGGTCGCTCGACAATTACAAGGATAAGCTCAAGAAGTTGTGCGCATTCTATAAGAATGTTCTTCCCGTCAAGGGTTGGGCCTACTACGACACCATCTCGGTGAAGTGGGACTATCAGGTTGTAGCAACACGACGCAACAAGAAGGTTCACACCGTGATCGAACTTGACTCTACCGACTATGAGTCGGATGCCGACTTGCAGACCATCAAGTTGAGCGATGATGTCCAGACCCTTAACCACAGTGAGGGTAATGATAGAATTAAAGAAAACAAAAAGAAATAAACATATATCCACCTATGAAGAAACAATATATAGTAGCCCTCGAGATAGGCAGTTCTAAGGTTGTGGGAGCCGTAGCCGAGAAGACTGAGCAAGGCATCGTTGTGGTGCAACATCTCGAAGAAGAGAAGCAGATTAATTGCGTGCGCTATGGCTGCGTGCAAAATGTAGAGAACATCAAGAATTGCATCAACCACATCTTGCGCAAGCTCGAGAATGCAGTTGACGGCACCATCAACCATGTGTTTGTGGGCGTGAGCGGTCGTACAGTGCATAGCGAGCCCAGCGAGATTGTGCGCAGCATCGATTCTTCTAAGACTATCTCTCGCGAGCTCATCGACTCTCTCGTGCGTGAACTGAGCAAGAACACAGTCAAGAAATATGAAACCCTGGCTGCTGTTCCTCGCACATTCTATGTCGACAAGAGAGAGATTGAGAATGTAGTGGGTCAAATAGGTTCTACCATCAAGATTCAGGCCAACCTCATCGTGGCCAACCCCACCGTGAAGCTCAACTTGGAGCGTGTGATGGGCATGGGTCTGGATGTAAAGGGATATTATATCACTGCCCTCACAATGGGTCAGCATGTGCTCACAGCCGACGAGCGTAAGCTGGGCTGTATGCTCGTTGACATGGGTGCTGAGACTACAACAGTTTCAATATACAAGAACAGCTCTCTCATTTACCTCAACACGCTGCCACTGGGTGGCCGCACACTCACCAAGGATATCGCTAATGCATTCCCCGTGGTTGAGGAGACAGCAGAGCGCATCAAGAAGAACATCAACAATCCCCTCGACCTGTCGCAGGTTGACTCAATAGTCATTGAGGGTATCAACTCACACGAGGCTGCTAAGTACATAAGCGCTCGCACAGGCGAGATACTGGCTAATGTGAACAAGCAACTCGAATATGCCGGCGTGGGTGTGGGCGACCTCACCAGTGGCGTCGTTATTGCAGGTGGTGCTTCGCAACTCAAGGGCTTACTCAATAAGGTGGAAGATGCTACTAAGCTCAAGGTGCGTATGGCTAATTTCCCAGCAAACCTCAACATCACAAACTCTCGCATCAACAAGCCCGAGTATGTTGAGATTCTCTCACTGCTGGCCGAGGCAGCTCAAAACATCGATCCTATGGATTCGTGCATCGAGATGCACTCTTACAACGATGGTGGATTTGAAGTTCAAGGTCCGGCTCAACCTGTTCAGCCTGCCGAGCCCACTAAACCTGCTGAACCGCAAAAGAAAGATCCTAAGAAAAACGAGAAAAAGTCAAGTTGGATAACAGGTCTTGCTAAAAGGTTTAATAGCCTTATGGTTGATCCTGATGATGAGTAATCTCTCGAGCGTTATTATCCCTTATTATTCACGAACCAATAAAACTGAAATATATGCGTCCAAATATAGATGACATAGCTGGTAACTCAGGTTTTGAGTCAAAGGCAAAGCAACCCACCATCATCAAGGTTGTGGGTGTAGGTGGCGGTGGTAACAACGCTATCAACCACATGTATTCACAAAACATCGAGGGAGTCTCGTTTGTCGTAATCAATACCGACCAGCAGGCTCTCAACATGTCGCCCGTGCCCAATCGCGTGCTCATTGGTCCCAATGTGACTCACGGTCTGGGTGCTGGTATCAACCCCGAGGTGGCTCGCGAGGCTGCCGAGGAAAGTCACGAGGAGATTGCCGAGCTCTTTGACGACGATACCAAGATGGTATTCATCACTGCCGGCATGGGTGGTGGTACTGGTACAGGTGCAGCTCCCGTAGTGTCGCGCATCGCTCACGACAAGGGTGTGCTCACCATAGGTATCGTTACCATTCCGTTCCTGTTTGAGGGTCAAAAGAAGATTCTCAAGGCACTCGCTGGTGCCGACGAGATGCGTAAGTATGTCGACGCACTGCTCATCATCAACAACCAGCGCCTCATCAGCATCTACCCCGACCTCGACTTCAACAACGCATTTGGTAAGGCCGACGACACGCTGTCGACTGCAGCACGCAGTATCAGCGAGCTCATCACTGCCGAGGGCCACATGAACCTCGACTTCAACGATGTTAACACCACACTGCGTGACGGTGGCGTAGCTATCATCAGTACTGGTTATGGCGATGGCGAGCACCGCGTGACTAAGGCTATCGAGGACGCTCTCAACTCTCCGCTGTTGAAGAATCGCGACATCTACAGCTCAAGCAAGATACTTATCAATGTATATTTCAATCCCGAGTCAAGCGAGCCATTCCAGATGAGTGAGATGAGCGAGATGGAAAACTTCATGGCCAACTTCAGCCGCGATGTGGATGTCATCACTGGTATCGCATTTGACAAGTCGCTTGAGAACAAGATTAAGATTACGGTGCTTGCTGCAGGATTTGATGTAAGCCTCACCAATGAGGCTCCTGTAGTAGAGAAGAAGCCCGAGAAGGTTACTCCCGCTCAGGTCGACGAGAAGCGCATCGTTCAGGAATATGGCGAGGAAGAGGTGAAGAAGATCGAACAAGGCAAGGCCGAGGCTCAATACATCATTCTCACACAAGATGAGATTGAAAACGATGACCTCCTGGATATGCTCGAGAACTATCCCGCTTACAACCGCAAGCCCGAGATTAAGACTCGCATACGCAGCCTGCGCGAGACACCTCAACAGCCTGCTAAGATTGCAACTGTAACCCCCGCTCGCAATGCGCAATCAGGCCGAGCAACCACTATCAGCTTCGACGAGGAGTAATATCAGGTTACATTAATATAGTCGCGTTACCGCATGAAATCATATTGCGGTAACGCTTTTTTCCAACCAATTTTTAAGATTATAATTTATAAATGATTGATATAGAGAATATTGCCGATTACTCAGGTTTTAGTTCGGCCGAGGCACCCCAAGCACTCATCAAGGTTGTGGGTGTGGGCGGCGGTGGCAACAATGCCGTCGATTATATGTATGGCAAGAAGGTAGAAGGTGTTACCTTTGTGCAAGTAAACACCGATAGAGATGTGCTTGCCGCATCGCCCGTACCTGCAAAGGTGTTGTTGGGTAATGGCTTGGGAGCAGGCAATCATCCCGAGGTGGGACGCGAGAAGGCCGAGACCGACAAGGAGAAGATAGAGAAGATATTTGACGACGGCACCAAGATGGTATTCATCACAGCCTGCATGGGTGGTGGCACTGGTACTGGCGCAGCTCCCATCGTGGCCCGTGTGGCCCAGGAAAAGGGTGTGCTATCGGTGGGCATCATAACCATTCCCTTCATGTTTGAGCGTGCAACTAAGATTAAGAAAGCGCTTGAAGGAGCCATGGAGATGCGCAAGCATGTCGACGCCTTGCTCGTAATCAACAATGAGGAACTCATCAACAACTACCCTGACATGACCATTTCACAGGCCTTTGCCAAGGCCGACGATGTGCTGGCAACGGCTACCATAAGCATCAGTGACCTGGTAACCTACAAGGGCAAGTGGAACCTTGACTTTGAAGACGTGAAGACTACATTGCAAAAGGGTGGAGCGGCAATCATCAGCACAGGTAAGGCCAAGGGAGCCAAACGTCTTACCAATGCCTTGCAAGATGCCCTTAACTCGCCTCTGCTCAAGAAGCACGATGTGTTTAGCGCCAAGCGATTGCTCATCAACCTGTACTCTAACCCTGAGGTGGTGAAGATGGCCGAGATGCGTGAGTTTACCGACTTTATGTGCAAGTTCAGCAACGACCTGGATCCCATCATAGGCCAGACTCATGACAAGAGTCTAGGCGACGAGGTAAGGATAACTGTGCTGGCAACAGGATTTGAGATAAACCTCGAGGATGTTGACAAGCCCATTATGGTGGCCAATAGCGGTGCTCCGTTCATGATATTGCCACGTGAGATAGATGACGAAGAGGTGATAAAGGCCATTGAAGATGTGCCCACCTATGGTCGCATCACCGGTGCCGACGATAGTAAGCCTGTAGTTGTGGCTAAGCCCAAGAAGGGTAAGGAGATTGTATTCTGAAAAAATAGGAACCTAAAAATAAACAAGACTGTTATGAAACGCATTTATCTGGTAATTGTAACTGTGATGCTGGCTATGTCGGCATTAGCCCAGGTGGGCGACTTGGAGCGTTCTACTCCCGCTCAAGAGGGTGTTGACCCCGCTGCTGTAGCCAAGTTTGTCGACTCGCTGCAGGTGGTTAAGAAAACCGCCATCCATCACGCTATGGTTGTGCGTCATGGCAAGGTGATAGCCGAGGTTCATCCCACGCCCTATCGTGCCCAGGACGCCCATACGCTGTACTCGTGCAGCAAGACATTTGTGTCGATGGCCATAGGCATTGCCGTGAGCGAGAACCGCTTGCATCTTGACGATCGCATTGCACTATTCTTCCCCGATAAATTGCCAAGCGTGATATCTCCCCGACTGGCCAAGATGACGGTGAAGGACGTGCTCATCATGGGTTCGGGCATCAAGCCCGACTGGGTGATGCGTAACTTTGCCGACAGCCCCGACTGGATTAAAGAGTGGCTGGCTAAACCCGTTGAACACGAGCCCGGCACGCTGTTCCAGTATGACTCAATGTGTACCTATATGCTCTCGGCTATCGTGCAAAGGGTAACCGGCAAGACTGTACTTGAATACCTCAACGAACATGTGTTCGGTCCTATGCACATCACCGAGGTTGACTGGGAACAGAGCCCCGACGGCATCAATACTGGTGGTTGGGGACTGCGTCTGCAAGCCGAGTCGCTAGCTAAGGTGGGTATGCTCCTCAACGCTCGCGGTAACTGGAACGGTAAGCAGCTCATTCCCGCCGAGTGGATCGACGAGGCCATTAAGCCCTACATCAACTATGCCAATGTGAAGCCTACCGACGCTCCCAGCGACAAGAACCAGGGCTACTGCTACCAATTGTGGCGCTGCAAAGACCCACGTGCCTTCCGCGCCGATGGTGCCTTCGGCCAGTACATCGTGTGTATCCCTGAGCTCGACATAGTGGTAGTTATACTGGGTATGAGTGGCGACGGTCATGGCGAGCTGGGTTGTATATGGAACCACCTGCTGCCCGGTGTAGACAAGGAGAATGCAAAACCAGAAAAGGCACAAAAGGCCCTCGAGGCATCGTGCGCCAAGGCGTCACTTCCCATGCTTAAGGGCAAGAAAGCCGGCAAGCCCCTCCCCATTACTTTATCAGTGAGTGATGAAGATCCTCGTACTGAAAGCGGCGAAATAACTATTGACGAGAATTATAACATAACCCTGGATTGCAAGGGTATGGTTAAGGAAACCATTGCTCTGGGCAACGGCAAGTGGTTATATACCGATTTAAAAGATGTTCCTCCCAACTCAATCGAAGCCGTAGACCGCTTCAAGGGTCTCAAGCGCAACTTCCATGCTGCCGGATGCTATGCGTGGGAGAGCAAGGATGTGCTTGTTGTGCGCATTGAATATGTAAACTGGATAAGCGCCACAACCTTTAGATTTGACTTTAAAGAAGGTACTGTAACAGTTACCGACAACTTCAACGAAGCAAAGCCCAGAACGCTATATATATGCGGAGGTTCGTACGGTCCCTACATCAACTTCACCTTCCTATAGCATGAAAAACTAGGTAAAAATTTTTATCTAGGATTTGTTCTTGAACATTAATAATCTTCTGTTCTTCTGTCAAAATAAACCACAAATTTCACTGATTATTCATTATGAAAAATAAAAT
>JAGHTV010000210.1 GCA_018065165.1 Candidatus Sodaliphilus fimicaballi
ATTTTATTTACATATAATTTTTATACATGGAATTTGTTTATGCAGTAATTGCAGCCGTTGTAGCCTTTGCAGTGGGCGTTGTAATCGCCCAGATGATGGCTAAACGCAATGCAAAATCTAGGGCCAACGAGATTATCGAGAAGGCCAAACTTGAAGCCGAAGTTCTCAAGAACAACGAGGTGATCAAGGGTAAGGAAGAAGGAATGTCAATCAAGAGCGAAGCCGAGAAGCAGGCTAATGCACGTCTCTCTAAGGTTCAGTCGAGCGAAGCTAAACTCAAGCAGCGTGAGCTTCAGCTGAACCAGCAGCAAGCCGATGTGCAACGCAAGCGCAACGAGGTAGATAACCTCAAGTCTAATCTCGACCACCAGCAGAGTGTTCTTGATGATTATAAGAAGGAAGTTGAGAAGATGGAACGCAGCGTGCGCGACACTCTTGAGCACGTGAGTGGCCTTAGTGCCGAGGAGGCTAAGGAAAAATTGGTTGAGTCATTAAAGGACGAGGCCAAGACTGCAGCTGCCAGCTACATCAACGATATCATGGACGATGCTAAGCTTACTGCCAATAAGGAGGCAAAGCGCATCATCGTTTCAACTATCCAGCGTGTTGCAACTGAGACTGCTATTGAAAATGCAGTTACTGTGTTCCACATTGAGAATGACGAGATTAAGGGCCGCATCATTGGCCGCGAGGGTCGCAACATTCGCGCGCTCGAGGCTGCAACCGGTATAGAGATCATCGTTGATGATACCCCCGAGGCTATCGTGCTCTCAGGCTTCGATCCCGTTCGCCGCGAAATCGCTCGTCTGGCACTCCACCAGCTCGTTGCCGATGGTCGTATCCATCCTGCACGCATCGAGGAGGTTGTCGCTAAGGTTCGCCGTCAGGTTGAAGAAGAGGTTATTGAAACCGGTAAGCGTACAGCAATCGATATGGGTATCCATGGCTTACATCCCGAGTTGATTCGCCTCATAGGTAAGATGAAGTATCGTTCAAGCTATGGCCAAAACCTGTTGCAACACTCACGCGAGACTGCTAACCTGTGTGCCGTTATGGCTAGTGAGCTTGGTCTCAATCCCAAGAAGGCTCGCCGTGCTGGTCTCTTGCACGATATAGGCAAGGTGCCCGATGATGAGCCCGAATTGCCACACGCAATTCTTGGTATGAAACTCGCCGAGAAGTTCAAGGAGAAACCCGATATTTGCAATGCAATTGGTGCTCACCACGACGAGGAGGAAGCTCAAAGCATGTATGCTCCCATCGTGCAAGTATGTGATGCTATCTCTGGTGCTCGTCCTGGTGCTCGCCGCGAGGTTGTAGAGGCTTACATCAAGCGTCTTAACGATCTTGAGCGTCTTGCTCTGAGCTATCCTGGTGTTGTTAAGACTTATGCTATTCAGGCTGGTCGTGAGCTCCGCGTTATCGTGGGTGCCGACAAGATTAGTGATGCCGAGACCGAGAAGCTGTCAAACGAGATTGCACAAAAGATTCAAGACGAACTTACATATCCCGGACAAGTACGCATCACCGTTATTCGTGAGACTCGTGCCGTAAGTTACGCTAAGTAAAGTCAATATGAACCACGAGTTTGATAAGAATATACCAGTAAACAGCGACGCTGTCAACGCCGATTCATGCCTTGACTGTGGCAATCAGTGCTGCAGTACTGGTTCGTGTGATGGCGGCCGTTGCAACTTGCACAGTTACAACTGGCTTAATGATGTGCCTGGCAACGATGATGAGTTTGACATCGTTGAGGTGCACTTCAAGAACACGCGTCGTGGTTTCTATCGCAACTCAGCCCACTTGCCCCTTAAGGCAGGCGATATGGTAGCGGTAGAGGCTAACCCTGGCCATGACATTGGCGAGGTGGCCATGACAGGCCGACTGGTTAAATTGCAGATGAAGCGCGCCAATTTGCGTCCCGATGCCGAGATTCTGCGTGTATTCCGCAAGGCAAAGCCGCAAGATCTTGAACGCTATGAGGAGGCAAAGTCGCGTGAAATCGATACGATGATTCGTTCGCGCAAGATTGCAGTCGACTTGGGCCTTAAGATGAAAATAGGCGATGTTGAGTATCAGGGCGACGGCAACAAGGCCATCTTCTACTATATTGCCGATGAGCGTGTCGACTTCCGTCAGCTCATCAAGGTACTTGCCGATGTGTTCAAGATACGCGTCGAGATGAAGCAGATTGGTGCCCGTCAGGAGGCAGGTCGCATTGGTGGTATTGGCCCCTGTGGACGCCCATTGTGCTGTGCAAGTTGGATGACTAACTTTGTGTCGGTGGCAACAAGCGCAGCTCGTTTCCAGGACATCTCACTTAATCCCCAGAAACTTGCAGGCCAGTGTGCTAAACTTAAGTGTTGCATCAACTTTGAGGTTGATACCTATGTCGAGGCATCTAAGGCAATGCCATCGCGCGATGTGCAGCTTGAGACTAAGGACGGCTTGTATTACTACTTTAAGGCCGATGTCCTCAAGCGTGAAATTATGTATTCTACTGACAAGAACGTGCCAGCTAACATTGTGACACTTCCTGCAGCGCGTGTATTTGAGGTTATGGCTCTTAACCGCAATGGTATTAAGCCTGAGAAGCTTGCCCTTGATGATGGCGAGCAAAAGGCCGAACAAAAAGCCTTTGGCGACATTCTGGGTCAAGACGCTATTAATCGATTTGATAAAAAGAAGAAGAAAAAGAATAACAAGCGTCAGCGTGGTAACGATAGTGGCGACGGTCAACCTAAAGAGGCTAACCGTGAACGCAACGATCGCCAGCAGGGTGGCGAGCAGCGTGAACAACGCGAGCAACGCCAACCTCGCCAGCGCAATCAGCGCAATCAGCAGGGAGAAGGTCATGAGA
>JAGHTV010000558.1 GCA_018065165.1 Candidatus Sodaliphilus fimicaballi
ATCGCATCACTATTTTTCTTTATCAGGTAAGAGGTTGCAGGCAATTTGCAAGTGTGGATTTCCCAAACTGATGATTTACATTTTTATGTATCTTTTTTTGCGGTTACTATAATATTTGCTTAATTTTGTAGTCTATTTATACACTTAAGCATTCTTTTTTACATAAATAATCTCAAAAGATTTATTGTTATGAGAAAAACTCTATTTCTTGCCGCAACAATGTTTTTGACATTGACAACCACAGCTCAAACCAAGAGCGAGATGGCTAACAACGCCCGCATGTCAATGCCCCAAACAATGTTTGGCCAAGTAGTTGCCGAAGCCGAAGCTTCACACCTTCACACCGTAGGAGAGGCTAAAGGTCAGTTAAAAGTTGCCCCTAAGACCAACGTTAAGGCATGGTACAATCGCCCCGCGGGCACAATGTGGCAAACCTTCATCACTAACGACGGTCAAGTCGCATTCCAGGCATGCTATGCTCCCTATCTGCAGGTCAATCCATGGCGAAACTATACATTTGAAAGCTCATCGACCGACGCGACCTCGCAAGAATGGAAATTTTACCATCGCAGGAAAATAACCACACACACCACACCCAGCGTTGATGACCAGTGGGGATGCCAAACCGACACAATTCCCGTACTCACCGCCTATGGTGCCAGCGGAAGCAGTGTGTACACTCCCGCCGGATACAATGGCAGCACCAAGTATGCTTCTTTCATCAACGGATATTCTAACTATGTGGGCCAGTACAAACCCGGTTACACACAACACTTCTGGTCATCGCCCAAGTACTTCGGTTCTAACAGCAACCGCGACGGCTCAATCAAGTCAGGAGCCTACACATCTAAGGTGAACGACGAGACCGGACAACCCGCAGGACGACTTATGGGCAAGAACAGCGTGAACCTCAACGGCATGGCGATTGCTGCCGAGGCACCCGTTGCACCATATGTAATCAATCGCGTAGGTCTGCGCTACCAGAATCTCCTTATTGCTCAGGACGCAACAGTTCCCATCACTGCCACTATCTACAAGCTCGATGCAGTTCCTGCCTACAACAGCGACGGCTCACCCGTCGTGATGGCCGAGCCCAGCGAAGTCCTTGCCACAGCAACCGTCAATGTGAACGCTGCATGGCTGTCGACCCAACGCGAGCAGTACAAGGGCACCGACGGCTCTTACACAGGCATCCTGCCCATCGTGCTGAGCGAGCCTCTCGAAGTCAACAGCGCAATCCTCGTGTGTGTTGAGGGTTATAATGTTGAGGCAGTAAACGACAACTTTACATCGGTTTACAGTGCCGACTACTATGACGAAGGTCATGGCGAGATTGGTTACTTAAAAACCCTCGATTACTATACCGGCCAGCCCATCTTTGTGGGCATGTGCGGTGGTTTCCTGAATTCTACATACCACACAGCACCAGCCGTATTGCTCGACCTAGAGCGCCGTTTCCTCGAGTTCAACAAGACAGAAGAGACCGGACACTGGAACGCTCCCGCCGAGAAATCAGACTCTATCGTCGATATCTTCGCTTACCTGCCCGCATCACAAGTCAATGTAAAGATTACCGAGGTTGACAAGGACGGCAACACACTCAACGAGGGTAATGCGCCCAGCTGGATAAAGGTGACAAAGAAAGACCAAACCGACCCCTCGGGCAATCCTCTGGGTTCAGGCAT